>JALYQB010000184.1 GCA_030856045.1 Actinomycetota bacterium | reverse complement strand
CCACCTCGTCGCGCTCGTCCGCGCCGGGGCCCGCTTCGAGGCCGGCAAGCTCGTCGAACGACCCGACGGCCAACCCGTCGACACCGCAGCATAAAGATCTTGATCCACAGGTCTTGACAATTGCTCGTCAAGGTTGTATGTTACCACTAGGATATAGGGCCAGTTCCGCCCATACCACCTTGCCTCCGTCTTCAAGGTAAGAGCCACGATTCACCACTGTTCCGCTGGGTGGTGGTTGGGTAGGCGTATCAGGTTCAACGTCCCACACTTCAATAGCGATACTGTATTTGAGCCTAATGAGGCGCACGGTAATGAAGTTTAGGCTAGAGACGTCCGTCAAGATCGGTAAGTCTACCATCTTGCCAGTTTGCTTGACCGCATTAGTAACCAGGCGTTCAACCTCTATTACCGAGTCAAGTAAAACACTCTGGACTCTCCACCTGGTGAGCGTATAAACAACGAACAAGCCAGCACAGTTAATAGCCGGTCTGGTTGCTACAAGTATCAAGTCATCATGAAAGCGGGGGAGAGTCACGACGAGTACACCCGCTTGCATGTCTGGCAGTGCTTGCGCTTAACTCTAATCCAATTCTCCCCAACCATCCGAACCTCTGCAACATCAGTCCAGCCTGTAGATGGTACGGGGATGGTGTCGAGTACTGTTACCCTCAGTGCCTCATCTAAGTAAGTGTTTAGTTCATCGCCTGCGAATATATAGGCGACGGTATCGCCGCGCTGCCATCTAATCGTGCAGTCACCCGACGTGAGGTATACCCACATGGTAGGGCGGTATGCAGGGACAGCGCCGCCGTTGTTACTCACGGCTGGTACCCGCGTGCTTCTTTAGCGGCCTGGTTAATAAGCTCGATCAAGCTGTCAGCTTGCGAGGGGTCAAGGATTGCCTGGCAGGTAACCGGAGAGTCGTAAGAGGTGATCCAGACTTTGCCGCGATATGCCTCTACGTAGTAGGTAACGCTGGCATCCGGGCCTTGGGCCTTGACGGTGAGCTTACGGCGGGTCATGGGGTATCACTGCTGGCATTTTGAAGACTGTCACTAAAAAGGTTCGTCACCTGTGCAGCAGTGAATGGGCCGAGTGTCTGACCGGGACGATGTAATTCGTTGCGCAGTGCGTGATCGGCAACCATGTTCATGCTCGTCTCGTCGTGTGCTCGGGCGGCACCCAGGGCCGAGGCGAGTCCATCCCACGGCGCGTGGTTTCGGGTCACTGCCCGTCCGGTGTTTCCTCTCTCACTACTCAGGGGAGGGTATGAACAGGAGAACCGGTAAGGCAGCACCACGCCGGATGGTTCGTCATCCCGGCCCTGGGGCCTAAAGATCACCAAACCAGATGATCATGACAAGCCGCATACGGGGAGCCGTATAGACGTATACCTGCCATACCCCCTGGTAGGCGAGGCAATCCTCGCTGATAGAACCCCTGATCTTAGATCATGAGAGGTCCGTTACACTCCTTGGCACCGGCCAGAATCCGGAGGGAGCGATGGGATCGAAGCAACCGCGGCGGTACTACTGTCGCTGTGGTACCCGCCTCGCCAAGGACAACAGCGGACGTCAGTGCGCCAACTGCGAGCGGCTCTCCCGCGACAAGCTCATCACCCCGCCCGAGGTGCCGCCTGACTTCTGGCAGACCGAGCAGTTTCGGGAAGCATTCGCCGCTCAGCACATGGGTTGGGTGTCCCGAGCCTACCGCACCCATCCATACCACTATGCTGTCTACGGCCCGCATGGTGTATCGCAGACGTTGCTCGGCCAGTGGATAGGCCTTCGTCAGCCCCACGTCAGTTAATTCGAGACCGGCCCAGCCCTCCAGCATCTTGATACCTTGCGGCATTGGGCTCGCATGTTGCGCATACCTGCCGAACTGCTGTGGTTCGACATGCCGGGGAAGAAACGACAGTTGACAGCCGCGGAATCAGCGGCTGCTGATCTCCTGTCGCCAGCATCGAACGGAGTGCTCGCGCTGCCAGCTGGGCAGTCCAACGGTGCGGGGCCCGCCCCGCAGCCTGAACACGGGCCAATCGACGATCCCGCGCATGATCCAGTACTCGTCGCTCCCTGGAACCACCGAGGTATGGTTGAAGCAGTCGTCGTTCTGAGTGGTGGTGTTCGGGTGAAGCGCCGCGTGTTCATCTCTTTGACCGGATCGGCCCTGACCGCTCCGGCCCATCAGTGGCTGGTGCGTGAGCCGGGGCCGTTGATCTCCGGGCTGTCAGGCGGCCGGATCTCCGGCCAATTGGTTACTCGGATCAGCGCCGTGGTCGCCGAGCTGCGTCGGATGGATGACGTGGGCGGGGGCGGCAGCGTGCTCGCGACGGCTGAGCAACTCTTCGCTAAGGTCGCCAGGCTGCTTGACCGAGCCTCCTACGACGAAGTCACCGGGCGGGCCCTGCACGTGGTGCTCGCCGATTTGGGCCAGTTCTGCGGCTGGTCAGCGTTTGACTTAGGGGAATATGGCCTGGCGCAGCGCTACTATATCGCAGGCCTGCGTGCCGCCCATACCGCTGATGACCGGCCCTTTGGCGCCCATATCCTGGCGACCATGGCCAATCAGGCTACAAAGCAAGGACAGCCTGGGGAAGCAGTGACGCTCATCGACACCGCGCTAGCCGGTACTCGGGGCTGGGCAACACCAGCCCTGCTTGCTGAGCTACATCTTCGGCACGCCCAAGCCGCCGCTGTTCTGCGCGACACGTCGGCCTGTACCGCCTCCATCTCTCGAGCCCGCGCTCACGTCGAGCAGCTCAAACCAGACGACGACCCAGCATGGCTGTATTGGCTGGACCCAGCTGCTATCGCTGTGAATGCTGGCACGTACCTGCTGGAACTTGGTCAGCCCGACCAGGCGGTCGTGCTACTCAATGAGGGCATCACTCAATTCAGCGCATCATTTGTCCGTGACCGACAGATTTACGTCACTCATCTTGCCAACGCCCGAGTCAGGCCAGGTAAACAGCATGACCTGGATGCCGCTGTCGAGTTGGGAATGCAGTCAATTGATTTGGCCGAGAGCTTGGATTCACGCCAAGGATCTGGCCACCTCCGTGACCTCTGCCTCCGCTTGAAATCGTACAGCAAAGTTCCGGCAGTGCGTGAGTTCTTGGAACGGGCGAACGGATTTGTGGAAGACTAAGATAAGTTGCACCACGGCCACCTTGCGCTCGAAAGTCTCTGTAATATCCACATAGTGATTGACCTGCAGATTATTGATAAGCCGAGGCTTCCGCACGTCCTGGCTTCGAGTTCTTATTCGCAAAGAGATAGATGAGTAAACGGGGGCATTGCCCGCATCTGGATAGATCACACTTAGCGTAATCTCGCCCATGGTTCGGTGATCCGGGTAGCAGCTTATGGAAGCGCTGCCAGTTCCACTCCGGGCTCCACGTGATCACTCGCTCTGGCCGTACGGTTCGGATGAGGCGGACAAGCTCTCGCCGTAGCTGCAGGTCACCAGGCTCAGACCTCCGGAAGTTGTCGGCCCATTGCGTGACTGACCAGCCAATTTGCTTTAGCGAACGTCTGCGAAAATAGTTTAAGTCCACTCGAGGCGCATGGCGATCTTGTCGTATTATCTATACCCCTCGTGAACTTTGACGGAAAAAGTTTGGTCATAGACCTCAGCGCCGAACTATTTCTAGATCATCTTGTGTGTTTGCCCTTGCCTGTTCAAGTGCACCGCGGTCTGCGTTTCCGGAGGTCTGAGGCTGCAACTCACCCTCGGCTAGGCCAAAGAAGTGGACATTCTCCACACCGAGGAGCGCCGCCGCCAGTCTCGCCGTCCGTCAGCACGCCGTACGTCACCGCGACCCCGGCGTCCGTCCAGCCCGCAATGGTGCCCCCAGCCCAGAACTCGGCGTCGTCGGGATGAGCAACGATCACCAGGGCACGTTCGACCTCATGTGCAGCAAGCATGGTTCCGCAGGTACCTCGCTTCTCTGGTGGCTACGCCGGGGTCGTCTGGTGGCATGATGGCTGCTCAGTGCTCATCGCCCTCGCTGCAACGGTCGAAGAGCCAGGCCAACGTAGCGGCGGCGGGCTACTTCACCCCTCTAACCTCTCCAACACCACCCACACCGTCACTCCCAGGGCTTGGGCCACGTGCCGCAGCTCGATCACATCCAGCCGCCGTTCGCCGGATTCGTACTTGCTGACGAACGACTGCGGCACTCCCAGCTCGGCCGCTCATCGTCGGCTGGGAGTGCTCGCTGTCGAAACAGACGGCGTTCGTCGAGCGGGCCATCCGCCAAGCCGCGGCGCGGCGCCGACGGGAGGGCCACCCGCTGCGTGGCACCACAATCCACCACTCCGACGCCGGCAGCCAATACACGGCGGTCCGGTTCGGCGAGACCCTGGTGCTGGCCGGGCTCACCCCCTCCGTATGTGGCGTCGGCGACGCGCTCGACAACGCCCTCGCAGAGACCACGATCGGGCTCTACAAGACCGAATGCGTGCGGGAGGACTCCCCGTTCCGGCGCGGGCACTGGCCACCCCTGGCCGACCTCGAACACGCCACCTCGAGTTGGGTGCACTGGTACAACACCGAGCGCCTCATGCACCGCCTCGGCCGCGTCCCACCGGCCGAAGCCGAGGCCGACTACTACGCTGCGAACGACCCGGCCAACCGGGCCGGACACACGAACTGAGGTGTGCACGAAACCCGGGATGCTTCATGCGAAGGTTCGGGAAGGTCGGCGGCCCGGGTGGCTGGATCCCATCTGGGTGTTCCGGCTGCGGCACAGTGTGGTGGCTGGGATGCTGTGGGTTATGGGTGTGCCGCGGCGGGTGTTTTTGAGTCATACGGAGGAGTTGCGTCGGTTGCCGGTGGGTCGGTCGTTTGTGGTGGCAGCCGAGCGGGCGGTGTCGCGGGCGGGGGACGCGATCGGGAATATGGAGTATTTCGCCGCGCAGGATCAGTCTCCGGCGCGGGTGGTGCGGACCGCGGTGCGGGCTGCGGATGTGTATGTGCTGATCGCGGGGTTTCGGTACGGCTCGCTGGTGCGGGATCGCCCGGAGCTCTCGTATACCGAGTTGGAGTTCGAGGAGGCCACCGCGGCGGGTCTGCCCCGGTTGGTGTTCCTGCTCAGTGAGGACACCGACGGGCCCCCGGAGTTGCTGGTGGACCGGGAGCGCGGGGATCGGCAGAAGGTGTTTCGGGCTCGGCTGGCGGACTCGGGGGTGACCCTGACGCGGGCGCGTAGTCCGGAGGAATTGAGCGAGAAGCTGTGCCATGCGTTGCTGACGTTGCCCCGGGAGGTGACGACCCGGACGCTGCCGCGTGATATCGCCAGCTTCACCGGCCGGCGAGACGAGCTGGGGCAGGTGATGGGGGCGGTGACCAGCCGGGCCGGTTCTGGGGGGGTGGTGGGGATTCATGCGATCGACGGGATGGCCGGGATCGGGAAGACCGCGCTCGCGGTACACGCCGCCCACCAACTCGCCGACCATTTTCCGGACGGGCAGCTGTTTCTGCGGTTGCACGCCCACACCCCCGGGCAGGCGCCGGTAGACCCGGCCGAGGCGCTGGGCACGCTGCTGCTCACCCTCGGTATCGCCCCGCAGCAGATCCCCGCGGGCCTGGCAGCGCGGGAATTGCTGTGGCGCGACCGCCTGTCGGGCCGGAAAGTGCTGCTGGTCCTCGACGACGCGGTCGGCTCGCAGCAGGTGGACCCGTTGCTGCCCGGCGCGACCGGCAGCCTGGTGTTGATCACCAGCCGCCGCCACCTCGGTGGACTGGATGATACGCTGTCGATCAGCCTGGACATCCTCGCCCCGGCCGAGGCCGCCGAGGGAAACGGGGCCGACCACGCTTGAAGGGCGCGCGGATCGGCACTCCCGCCGCCATCGCCCGCTCCGCGACCTGGAGAACCGTCTCGGTGTGCCGTTATGGCTCCACCGCCACCTGCCGGATCACCGAACGCACCTGCTTTTGGTACGGCACCTGGCGCACCGACCCCGTCCGCGTCATCCTGCTGCGCGACCCCGCCCGCACGACCACCCCGGCCGGCGGCTACGACATCGCGCTGCTCACCACCGACCTCACCGCCACCGCTGAGCAGATCATCGCCCGCTACGCGGCCCGCTGGAGCATCGAGGTCACGTTCTTCGACGTCAAGAACCTCCTCGGGGTCGGACAAGCCCGCAACCGGGTGCCCAAAGCCGTCGAACGGACCGTCCCCTTCGGGCTGTTCTGCCACAGCCTGCTCATCGTCTGGTACACCCGCCACGGCCACGCCACCACCGACGTCGCACACCGTCGGGCCTCCGCGCCGTGGTACCGGTCGAAGACCGAACCGGCCACCCTGGACATGCTCACCAGCCTCCGCCGCCAGATCATCGCCGCCCAATTTCTCCCGCCATCCCCCCAACCAGCCACAACCGAAGAAATCCTGGAAGTCCAGCAAGCCTGGGCCCTCGCCACCGCATAACCGCGAAAGTCGAGATGCTTTCCGGGGTTTTAATTATCGGCGCGAGCGTTGATTGGGCAATAGGTCGATCGACGGCTGAATTTATGGATCTGACAGCTTACAGTAACCTCGATCTTTCATGACGGTCGTTCGGCGATTTTCGCCGGCCTTGGTGATCTTGCTGGGGGCGCTGTCGGTTGATGGTCGGGTGGCATTGCCGGCTCAGCGTGGTCTGCCGGTGCTCCGTGTCCTCGGTCGTAAGGTTGGTGGCTGGTGTTCAGGGGGCGGGTAGGGCCATCAGCCGGGCGTGCGCGGTGGTGATCTGGTCGGCCCAGGGCCAGGCTGGGTCGATCTTGAGGGTGCGGCGGCGGGCGGTGCGCACGATGCGTCCGGAGACGGCCCAGGATGCGTAGTCGTAGCCGTTTGGGCTCGTAGCTGGCGGCTGAGCCGGGCAGCGCGAGGCGAGCGGTCCAGGCGAGCAGGTCGGCGGCCAGTGCGGCGATGGCCAGCCAGATCCGGTTCTGCGCCGCGTCGTGGAACGGAGGTTGCGTAACCCGGTGTCCTTGGCCGTTGTGGATGCGGTCCTCGACGCGGGCGTGGCGGCGGTGATGCAGTTCGAGGTCGGCCAGCTGGTTGCCCGGTCCGCCGGGGCCGGTGGTGGTGAGGAAACCGGTGACCCGCATGCCGTCGTGGTCGGTGATGCGCAGCTGCGCCCCAGGGTGGGGGCGTTCCTTGCGTAGGATCAGCCGGGTGCCCGCCCGGCCAGGCCGTCAGGTCGACCAACCCGGTGACTCTCGGTTGCGGATCAATCCCTGCACGGGTTCGGGCACGAGGCCAGCAGGGGCAGCAGCGCTCCGTCGATGCACGACACCCGCCCGGCATGGTATCGGCGGGGGTTGGCACGAACTCAATCCACGACCCGCTCGTTGGCGACCGAGCCAGCGGCTGTCCGACGGATTCAGCACTAGAAACCGGGGAATCCGATACGTTGCTCGACCGTCGGCGACCGTGCGGGCCGAGCCCCCGCTGGTGGACGCGACTGCTCCCCAACCTGCCGACCCCTGCTCACCTGACCGGCACCCGCCAGCACCACCCGAAAAGACACCACAGGGGCAGGGGGCTGAATATATTTACGCCTCGGCGTGTCCTCGTTTCTATCTCTTTCATACTCTGGTGAGCTTGCAGACATGGATGGACGGCGAATCGTGGAGGTGCTCGGTGTCGTCTGCGTCTGGGTTGGTGCCGTACTAGCGGCACAGGGACCGGAAGGTGTCGCGTGGATCGTCGTCGGCCTGACCCAACATATAGCGTTGATTCTTCTATGCCTGGCAACAGGAGCCCTGCTATACAACATCGCTCCACGAGGTGCCCTCCCGGGCCCCCTTCTACTTGGTAGTGCAGGGCTGACAGTACTGGCAATAAGGAATCAGTGGTGGAACGATCAAGATGTTTGGTTTTTGACTGGGACGGCACTGGCCATTGTAGGAGGACTGACAGTCATGAGGAAGAGGCAGACGACACTTCGATCAAATCCCGTTCGGCGAATTGTTGGAGCTATTGTTCGAAGGCAGCTTGTCGTCGAAGCAGACCAGTATGCGCCTGAACGGATCGTCGTTCTCGCGATCTGCGGAAGGGTAGAAATCGACTTGAGATTGGCTAGACTTCCAAGGTATGGACCTGTAGAAGTCATGGTGAGCTGCTGGATGAGCGCGGTCGAACTCTTCGTTGCTAATCACTGGCCTGTCGTTGCAGGCCGGGTACACGCTGCCCGAGGCATTCAACTTGAAGGGTGTCTTGACAGTGCAGAATTGTTCGACGAGCCCGAATCTGAAGAGCAAGGGGAAAGACTTGTGCAGCTAGCGAAGGAACGACAGATATCCATGAAAGCCGACCAAGAAGGTTCAGCCATAGTAGTCCACGTTCTCGGTCTTGGTGGGTCGGTTTCAATTTCTGGACGGTAGAAGTGCCACACAATAATTCCAACGCCTCGACTACGAAGCCTCCTCTTGAGCGTCCGTAGTGTCCGGGCTTAAGTCTTGCACTCCAGCCGTGTCTGGATGAATATAAACCCAGCGCCCTGGTTCCACTTCATCTATTGGGCTTCCGCCAGCTAAAATCTTACACAGCTCCTGGTTGTCGCGATACTCGTCCGATGCGTTCTCGGGCAACCGACGGTGCATCGCGCCAAGCATGTCAAACCGGTGCAAATCGAAGGCGGCAGCTAGCAATGTTGCGTGCCTTCCTGCGGCGGACCTCGCGCCTCGATAAGATACACTAGCAATCAATAGGAGCCCAACCGGAATGAGGCTCCACACGTCGCCACGCACAGCGAGAGGGGAAGCAGCTACCGTCAGGAAGCCACTCACTATTGTCAATGTAGAGGTAGTGTCAAGTACGTTCAATTGTGTTTCTACCTCTTGATTGAGTCGAGACGAAAGGTACGGATGGAGACGGGGGTAGGTCAAAACGCTATCTAGCCCATAACGTTCTCCAGCAGACGTCTCCGCCCGTTTCAATATATTTCCCAAGAGGGTCGGCATGATATGCTCGACCCGCTCAGGGTAACTAGCTAAGGAAGCTTCAGCTAAGTTGATCCGGCTAGCAGCACGACGGCGTATACGCGCTTGTGAGGCGACTGCTCCAAACTGGGCAATCGTGGGCCTCCTTTGTGGGAAATGAAGAGACCGGGCTCTTGAGAGACTGTGGCGTCGGGTATGCCGTTCCACCGCTAGTGCAAGGAAGGGAGCCACTACTCCACGATCTTTCCAGTAGCCTTCCAGCCACTGTACAGCAGATATCTGAAAAGGACGTAACAGAACTGTGGTAACTAGTACGGCAAGCGTCAGCAACACTGCACCAACAGCACCTCGGGAGCTGAGCGAGGCAATAATCGATGTTATTCCTGGCGAAACTACTTGCCCTTGTGCGTCTCGCAAAGGCTCGGACCACGGGTAAAGATGTGACGTGACGAGAGCGAGTATACCGAGTGTCAGTACAGCGCTAGGCAAAACGTTTACTAGGTAGGCGCCCGAACCCAAACCTTTTACACTTTCCCTTGTAAATCCCAAATCAGTCATCGCTGCTTCCACACAACCCGCTTTTCCATTGGCAGGTCGTGATCATTACAACGCGGTCGGCGTCGGAAAAGTCCTCGCGAAACTTCGCTCTCTTTCACTGGTTCCGTATGGCAGTTGGGAAAATATTGGCAGGCCAAGTATTGAACTTGTCGGGTTTTGGTGGCTCGTCCACGCGTAAAACCGTAATCTGGCTTCAGCAGCAGAATTAGAGCCGCGTAGCACAGGATCGTACTGCTACTGCCATGCCGGCCCATCTTGCTAGCCACAAGGTCCTCCTCTACGCCGCGTAGGGACAAGTATCCGCGCTACCAGCCGCTTGACAAGCCCTTCCTGGTCTGTCATAGGTGCTAGACCACCGCAAGGTGCCCCTCACCCCCCGACGGTAGCTGTTCAGCTGCTGCTGGTGTGGTCTGTGGGTCTGGTGTGGTCTGTGGGTCTGGTGTGGCCTTGGTCGGTTGGGTCGGACACGGGCGCGGTGTCCGGGTTGCCCCGGGTCCGTTTCCCGTGTCTGCCCGCCGAATCGGACGTGCGACTCTCGCCGCGCCCGGCTCTCCACGTGTCTTGCCCGTTGCTCAGCTGCTGGTGGCAGCCTGGGTCCAGGGGGTCGGGATGTTTGCTCCGCGGTAGCGGTAGCGTGTCACCGCGACGCTGGAGGCGCCGGTGAATTCGACCCTGTTGTGGGCGATCCGCCAGCCCCGGTTACAGAAGCGACGCCGGAGTTGTTTCCGGCTGATGGTGTGGTGTTGCAGCGTATCCATTCGACCAGTCGCAGCCACGCGTGGTTGTCGACCGTGTCGAACGTCGCCTTGGACACCCCGTGCCGGAGGTAGTTCGCCCATCCCCGCAAAGACTGGTTCAAGCTGGTGATCAGCTCGTCCAGGTCCGTGTTCAGGGTTGATCTGTACGTCTTGTCCGCACCCGGTCCCGAACCTTCTGTATAGATTTCCGGAAGGGCGTGGTGTAGACGTGATGCTTGTTCGTTCCGCGTTTCCGCATCCGCCGGATGTGGAAGCCGAGGAAGTCGAAGCCCTCGTCGATGTGCACGACACGGGTTTTCTCCGGCGCCAGCCGCAACCCCAACGGGTCAATATGGCCGACACCTCCTTCCGCAACGCTTCGGCGTGGTAGCGGTCCCCGGACACCAACAACACAAAGTCGTCGGCGTACCGGCCTATGAGGAGCAACGGAACGGGATCCATCGGTAGTGCGGAGCGGGGCGCTACCGGCGATGCGGGTCGCGGGGTCCCCAGCGCGGTCGCAGTGGTGGGAGGTCGGTGAGATCGGGGCCCCACCCCCAGTAGGGCTGGGTGTGTCCGGGGCGATCCCGACCGCATGGAGCGGGTCGATCCGTGCCGGGGCGACGGTGCACAGGTGGGTCCAGTCATCGCCCAGGTCGAAGGTGTAGAGGAACTGTTCACCGCCACGCAGCCGGCCCAGGGTGAGCCGGCGTCCGTCCGACAGCGGTGGTTCCTCGCCCCAGTCGTCGTCGCCTTCCCAGTCGGGACGACCGATCTGGGTGCCGTCGGCGAGGGTGAAGCGGTGCAGGTGCGCCCGGTCCCAGCGGGCGAAGGAGTCGTCGATCGCGGTCGCCAGCGCGGCGAAGGTGTGGCTGCGGGCCGCGGCGAAAATCCGCCCGGGGCGGGGCCAGAGCCTGGCGTGCCCGCCGCCCTCGACGAGGTCGACCCGGATCGACAGCCAGGTGCGCGCCATCAGCCGCCCGCCCCACCGACAGCCGCGGTGCGGGTGTTGGCGCGGGCGAGGGCCCGGTACACCGTTGACCGCGTGATGGAGAACAGCTCCTCGAGCTCGCTGATGGTGTGCCCGCCCGCGGCGTGCAGCGCGACGAGGTGCTCCTCCTGCCGGGCTGAGAGCTTGGGCTGTTTGCCACGCAGCCGGCCCTTGGTGCGGGCGACCTTCATGCCCTCCCGGGTCCTCATCTTGATCAGATCGGATTCGAACTCGGCGACCATGGCCAGCACGTTGAACAGCAATCTGCCGACCGGGTCGGTGGGGTCGTGGACTGACCCGCCGAGGCTGAGCTTGACCTCCCGGGCGGTGAGTTCGGCGACGATGTCGCGGGCATCGGGGAGCGACCTGGCCAGGCGGTCGAGCTTGGTCACGACCAGAACGTCGCCGGCGCGGCAGGCGGCCATCGCCTCGCGCAGCCCGGGCCGGTCTCGGTGGGTTCCGGTTAGGCCGTGGTCGACGTAGATCCGGTCGGGGGCGACGTCGAGCGCGGTGAGAGCGTCGCGCTGGGCGGTGAGGTCCTGATCGTCGGTGGAGACCCGGGCGTACCCGATCTTGAGTGTCACCGGCACAGTGTGCCGGTTAGCCTCCCGTCACCGGAACTGTTCACCGAACCACCCTTACGGCACTCCCCGAGCTGCTGCTCAGGGCGGTGGGTGGCTGGCCGGCGGGAGTGCCGGTGGGGGTTCCCTTCCGTACGCACATCGCTTGGCGTGGTGGTGAACCGGCCCTCGGTGGCCTGACCGATGATTTTTCCGCGCCGTGCTGGTCTCTACGCCGAGTACCGACTCACGGGAGGCTGACACCATGCGAAAACTGACCTTCGGCATGAACCTGAGCCTGGACGGCTACATCGCCGCGCCCGGCGACGACCTCGGCTGGAGTGTGCCGAGCGACGAGCTGTTCCAGTGGTGGTCCGACCGGGTGAGGGCGACAGGCATGGCGCTGTACGGGCGCAAACTGTGGGAGACGATGAGCTCCCACTGGCCGACCGCCGACCAGCAGCCGGGTGCCACACCGGCGGAGATCGAGTTCGCCCGCCGCTGGCGGGACATGCCGAAGGTGGTGTTCTCCTCGACGACCAGCACGGTCGACTGGAACACCCGCCTGGTCACCGGCGACGCGGTCACCGAGATCACCCGGCTCAAGGCCGAGGACGGCGGCCCCATGGATATCGGCGGCGCCACACTCGCCGCAGTGGCCATGCGGGACGGGCTGATCGACGAGTACGCGATCGTCACCCATCCGGTCCTGGTAGGTGGCGGCACGCCGTTCTTTGCGGCCCTGGACAACTGGGTGAACCTGACCCTGGTGGAGACCCGGACGTTCCCTGACGGCGTGGTCCTGACCAGGTACGAGACCAGGCGCTGAGTACCCCAACCTCGGATCGGCCCGGGCTTCGGGCCGCCCAAGGATCTCGTGGCGCTGCGTTTCGAGGCGATCGTGATACCCGTCCCGGACCACAGACCGTGTATCTAAGGGATCCGTTTCCGGGACTCGTTGATCTTGGGCGTCACCGTGATCGATTGTGTCGTTGGTGGTTCGGCTTGCGGGACGTGATCGGCAATGGACGCTTGTTCACGAGTGCGGCGACGCTGGCGTCTAGACCGAGCCCGACAGGGGCGGGGGAAGTGGTGTCCCGCTATCGTCCGAGAGACACGCGCAGCCGTCGTGCACGCTCCTTGAACGCCGTCTCACCACCCTCAAGAATCTTGCACACGTGCTCCCGAATCATCTCGTCCTCGAGGCCCCCGCTCACATACGAAAACTCCGGTGGGTGGCCGCCACGATGCTTGGTGCACGACGCAACGATCACTTGGTCGACGTCGGCGTTCACCACGAGGTTCGCGTTGTGGGTGACGATGATGACTTGGCGCCGCAACCGAGCCTCACGGAAGAGGGCCACGAGTTCGGTGTAGACCGACTGCGGATCGAGGTTCTCCTCTGGCTGGTCGATGATCAGCGGCCGAGCATCCTCGACATCGAGCGCGAGGTACAGCAGCAGCAGGACGATCCCGCGCGTGCCCGGTGAGAGTTGAGTGATCGACACGCCGTCGTATTCGATGCTGTAGTGCACACGGATGTGGTCAGTGGAGTACTGATAGCGCGGGAGATCCACCACCCACTGCTGGTATTCGTCGGCTTCTCGGTCGATCGGCGATTGATCGAGCAAGGCTTGGTTGTACTTGCCACGGAATGTTTCCATCGCGGCGGCGGCCTCCTGGGCTGTCCCGGTCTGCCAGGACGGAAGCAGGTCCTCGGTGGCAATCTCCGCCAATGCTCCGCGCCCACGGAACTCGCCGTTCTTGCGTAGGTCGAGTAGGCTTTCGATGTCGCGTGCCCACCTGTTGACATCGACGCTGCGCACAACCCTCAAACGCAGCTTGCTCGCCTGGATGCGCCTTGCAACTTTGCCCCGAGAGGGGCGTACAGCTCAGCGAGGATGTCACATTCCTCGGTGATCAGGTCAAAGAAGCGCTCGTAGAGCTTGGCGCGCTCGGCCAAGATCCCTTCAAGGCGCGCTGGGCTCTGCTCAGCTCGGGCTTGGTCTTCCTCGAGTTGCGTACGGCGTGCCTCATGGGTCGCTTGGAGCTGGGCGAGCTGCCGCAAGCGCTGTGCGTTCTTCTGATCTGCGCCGATCTGCTCGCCGATTGTGTTCTGCTCGGTGCGGAGCGCTTCAAGGGAGCACGTCCCGAGCTGCTCAATTGTCATGGTTATCGTCGAGGCGGCGCCGGCCTGGTCGGTTGCGGTCTTGATCAAGGCCGACTGCTCGTCTTGCTTGGCAGTCAGCATGGCCATTGGGTCATCGACGAACGACGGGAGCATCTTGGCCCACTCATCGGTGGTCAGGAGCGCTTCGCCGTGCGCGCGCTGCAAGTCCGACAACGCCTGAGGGAAAACGCGAGTCTTGTAGCGTTCGGCCTCGTGCTGGAGCTTGACGTAGGCCTGTCGCTTGCGGGTTAGCGCCTGAATGGTCGTCTCTCGGGTGCTGATGACCGACGTGAGGCGGGAGTAGTACTCGGAGCGTTCCCTCCCGCCCGGCTTGATGAGCTGCTTGCGTGAGGCGTCAACCTTCGACAGCTCTTCCTTGATCTTCTGGAGGTCCTTCGTGATGCCGGCACGTCGCAGGTACCAGTTCCGTTCCGTCAACAGATCCTGAGACAGCTGATCAAGCCGTTGGTTGAGTGACTGAACCGCCAGCTGGGTCTCACTGCTGCGGAGCCGGACCAGTGCGTTGAAGCTGTCCGCTCCCAGACGCGACTCTGGCGGGTGCGCCAGAAACACCACCCGCTTGATCTCGTTGAGCAGCTCGTCGCTCTCGGCGACGGATGAACACAAGCGGTCGACGAACTGCTGAGTCAGATAGTGGACTTCGGCGTAGTCCGTGGGCGCTTGACTGAGTGCGTGCTCCGAGTGGGTGCCGTCGCTCCAGTCAGCGGTCACGGTAGCTGAGCTGAGAAACGGCTTTGCTCGCGTCAAGAATGACTCTTCCCCCTCGATCGGATGGGGACTGTTGCCGGCGTGCGCGACTAAATCGGCCAGGGCAGTCTTCCCGGACCCGCGTGCGCCGATGATCGCTACCATGCCCTCGTTTAGCAGCTGTGGCTGCTTCGCCAACCAGGGCAGCGTTGGCGTGGCCACCGAGACGATGCTGTACGGCGTCTCTATCTCAGGCGGCGTCGGCCCGATATGGACTCGCGTGCGCGGCTCCAGACAGGCCTGCCGAAGCGCCTCGAAGGTCGCACTGCCCTTGATCCAACAACGCCGATCGTTGTCGGGCTGGGCGACCTTGGCGAGCGAGTGGGCGTCCGACCCGTGCAGGCAGGGCTTCGGTCCGTCGTAGCCTCTTTCCAGCTCTTCGACCGGTAGAACTCCCTCACCGCGCCAGAACTCGATGGTCTTCGGCGTTGCCGTGAAGATGATGTGAGCGAACGCCTCGATCTCCTTGCGCGTCGCGGCGAAGCTGGCGGTCTCGTCCTGTAGTCCCGCAGTGCCATCGTTCGAACTGCCGGCAACCGCGATCAAGACGTTGTTCTGCGCCCAATCGGTGCTGTCGTACAGTTTGCGCAGCTGCTCAAAGCTGACCTTGAACTGGTTGACGCCGGCCCGTAGCGCTACCTCATCGTCCTGGATGGATGAGTCGTGGGCGTAGCCCAGCCGGCGCAGATCATCGGGGTTGCAGCAGTACGTGTCCTTGGCGAAGCTAAACGTGAGCTTCGACAGAAATCGGTTGATCTCTTCAACATGCTTCGGGTCTTCGGGCGACACCAGCAAGTGCATGTTGACGCCCTTGCCGGCCTTGGTCTCAATGCCCAACCGGATCTCGATGTTGCAGAACAGCAGACCGACACTGCGCAGGCGACCAGCGTTCTTCGCCGCGAGTACCTCTTCGTAACACCTGGTGAGCAAGTAGTCGGTGAGGCCGAGCGACTCGATCGCTGGATCAGCCGATTCGAGGGCGTCTAGGTACCGCTCCAGGGTTGTGGAACCGAACGCATCTTCCATGGCCGTGCCAGGAGAATGAATGTGCGGTTCCCACCGACGCCAAACAGCGCCACGCGCATCCATCAGAGTGCTGTGTTGAGTCATCCGGCCAACTTCCGCACGATGGTGGTCTTGCCGGTCGCAGGAAGTCCATCGACGCAGACTAGTACCTCCTCGGGGCGCTGGTCGTGGGTCCCGTCGGTCACCAGGCTAGGCTCAGACCTCCGGAAGTCGAGCAGCGGCAGGCCGCTGACCAGCTACATCGCACAAGCGGAACTCTGCAAAAGTCGTTTAACTCGGCTAGCTATTTACTCGCAGGTCAGTTCAACATATAGGTCTTTCGTCTCGCCTCCACGCAACATATTGGGGTTGCCACCGCGTCCCTACCTTAACGATCATGGATTTGCTTTGACTCAACGACACAGCGCATTTCCGGAGGTCTGAGGCTAACTGGCCGGCGACAGCGTCGGGCGCAGTGACCATGCTCCCTCCCTCAACGTTCTGTAGTACGTCACAGACCGGAACGGGATCGGCTTACGGCACTCCGGAATCGCTGCTCGGTCGGCCGCGGTCGGGCTTGTGGTGCACAGCACAATCAGCGGCATGGGCGACGACGATGTGGACCGGCCTGGGCCTCCTTCGGCGAAGGCGGTCGGTAGAGGGTGGCGCGGCTGAGTGCGGTGCGGGCGGCGACCTGGTCGAAGGTGAGCGGCTGGTCGGTGGTGACGAGGTCGAGACAGGCCTGTTCGACGCGGTGGATCCGGTCTCGCTCGGGGCTCATCCGGTTGGCTCGACCGCATCGTTAAGTGTGCCGTCTGGGCCGCGGTAGAGTAGAAGTCCCCGCGCACGGCGGCGTTGTTCAGCGAGATCACACCATCAGTGCCGTCCCGTCTTTTCATCGCAATGTATCGCTTCGGATCGCTGAAGCCGCGAAGGAGCGTCTTCGGCACTGTGTGCTGGCGTCGCGTGATCTGATCAGGCATGTGGACAGTATGAGGCACCCGCATCCGACACTGGGAACGACAGCCGGGAGCATGCGTCCAGAAGAAGCTACGCCGTCGGTCACCAAGGGAAGAACTGAGACGCTACCACCCGGACCATGGCCAAGCTGATTATGCGCAGTAGTCGTTAGTCACCTTGAGCTACTGGGCTGGCCCCGTCAGCGTCCAACGCCGCGTCGCCTCCCAGCGCCATCACCAGCAGTGTCCGCCATCGTTAGGAGCCGGCTGACCTCCGGCGAGGGGTGTGAAAGCCGCCCACCAAGGTGCTTGCTTCTTTCAACACCAGCGGTTACCTCCCCTCTGGGCACCAGCAGGTCAACCGCGCGTGGATGTGGGTCGGGTTGCTCGCGGTCACCATCACCGGCTGGCTGTACCACCTCACCGCCCTGCCCACGTCCGACGGGCGGCTACTCTGGCACGGCGTCCGGCGACGGCCAGGCCATGCTCGCCACCCTGCGGTACCAGCTGATCCGTGTACCCCGCCGCCTGATCCATCACGCCGGTGCGCTCACTCTGCGCCTCCCACCCGACCACGAACTACTCGACGAGGTCCTCGGCGGAGCGTCCTTGCTCTACGGGGGGGTGATCCCGGACTGCGGTCGCTGCCCGACGTGCCGACACTTGGAATAAGCCTCTAGGCTGGCGACGACTCGCCCAACGACTTCGAAGGATTGTGATGAGCTCCGCACCAATCGGACTCACCACGGGAGCTTGCACTGGACGCCAAGATGCCTAAGCTGCGCGCCGGGATGCACCGGCGATACTTGGCAACGGCTATTACGTCGGTCGATCGGGCTGGACTACCACGTCGAGTCGATCTGCGAATCGTGCACTTTCCTTCCAAACCGCATTCGGTGCTTATCCATAAACCGTGACGATGTCGATACCCATCGTGGCCGCCCGCCGGATGGCTCGGTCAAGTGTGTGTAGTGGTTCGACGTCTTCGGGCCGTTCGACACCGCCATTGGCGGCGTCGGCGGTCACGAGGGCTGCGCCCAGCTCGTTGGCGGTCGCCCACCCGATCGCCGGGTAGTCGGCCCAGCTGAGTCCGGCCAGGGGCCGGTTGACGAGGTTGGTGACGAACGTTGGACCGAACCGCTCGGCGACGGGCCCGGCCAGGAACCGGTCGCGGAACTCCGGCCGACGTGTGGTTGAGCTCCCCGTAGTGGGTGCCGAGCTGACGGACGACGAACTGCACGTATACGGCCTCATCGCCCGGCCACGTGTTTGCCGTGGGTCAGCTCCTCGATCGCCTCGCCCGGAAAATCTGGCTGCAACTGCGGCGAGAGGGCATCGAGGTAGCCCGTTGCACGGTCGAGCGGCTGATGCGCCAGCTGGGCGTCTCCGGCGTGGTACGCGGGAAGACGCGACGCACCACGATCCCGGACCCGGCCGCGCCTCAGTCACCGGACCTGGTCAAACGCAAATTCAAAGCGGACGCGCCGAACCGGGCACTGCTCACTGAGGGTTATTCAGGCCGGGGTAAAGTGGCGGCTTTCCGGCGTGTCTACATGAGCGGCGGTCCGTTTCTTGAGAAAATTGGGTTACCACACTCAAATCTCACGAGAACGGACCGCCTGTCATGTATCATACCACCGGAGTTGTTCGGGAGCGCATCATCGATCTGTGTGCACTGATCCACAGTGAGACGATGGATCAGCGGCGGGAGTGGCCACCGATCCTGGGGTTGTTCAAGTCTGTGGTTACCGCCTTGACGTATCTGCGCCGCAATCGGGTCCAGGCGGAGCTGGCGGAGACCTACGCGGTGTCGCAGTCCACGATCAGCCGGGCGATCACGGTGCTGACACCCTTGCTGGGCACGGTGCTCGCACCGTAGGTGCCCACAGCAGACGAACTGGACGGACAGACCCACTACGTCGTGGATGGCACCCGGCTCCCGTGCTGGTCCTGGGCGTCGCACCCCCAGTTGTACTCCGGCAAGCACCAGACCACCGGCCTGAACGTACAGCTTGCCTGCACCCTCACCGGAGACCTCGCCTGGATCTCCGAACCGGTCGACGGACGCCGGCACGACACGTACTGCCTGAGTGAATCCGGGGTCCTGCTGACGCTCGATCCCAGCGATTGTGTGGGCGACAAGGGATAGGTGGGCAACCACATGATCACCCCTATCAAGAAGCCTGCTCACCGCGATCTCCTGGACTGGGAGAAAGAATTCAACACTCAGGTCAACAAGATTCGCTACGTCATCGAGCGGACCATCGCCAACTTCAAGACCTGGCGCATCTTGCACACCGACTACCGCCGACCACTCGCAACATTCACCACGACCATCTCAACGGTAATCGCCCTGCACTTCTACACCACCAGCTGAATAACCCTCACTCTACCGCAAGCGAAGGAACGTGAGCTGCGTGAAGCAATCGAGGCAATTAGCGGCGGGGACGACTGGGGAATCTCAACATCTGGTGAAACGACGTGTGCTGATCCAGGAGTGTTCCTAGAGAGGCTCTTTCCTCGTGTGATCGCTCTCCTCAACGATCTCATGACTCACACTCCACTCGAACTCTATGCAGCCATTATTGCCCCAACGTGCCAGACTGAACTAGTCCTGCAGGGCTGCCCCGTAGACCGCCTGGACAACTGCCGTGGTGTCGGTCAAGTCGGGCAGCACGGCGTTGGCGTGCGCGGCGCTGAGTTCGGCCGCCATGCTCGTGCCAGTGGCGACACCGACCGCACGCACCCCCACCTCACGAGCGGCAGTCACGTCAAGCGGCGTATCCCCGATAACCACCACCCGGTCAGGTTGAAACGTTTGGCTATATTTACGTTCCGCACACTGCCATGCCTGGCGAATGAGCGGCGGACGGGTGTCACCATCAGAGCCGTAACCGCCGACATCCAAGTCTAAAAGTTTCGGCAAGCTCGAACACTTCGAGCTTCGTCACGGCGATCGGCTTAAGATTGCCTGTGACGACCGACTGTACCACATTGTGCGTTGCCAGTGCCGCAATTGCCTCGACAGCACCAGGCAGCCGGCGCCCGGCCGTGCGCATCCGCTCACGGAGCTTGTCGGCCGCTCTGGCTAGGGCCGCGTAGCACTCATCGAATTTACTCTCAGGATTTGACACATCATGCAGCGCTAACGTCTCTGCCAAGATGGCTCGCTCGGTTCGGCCGGTCATGTCAGCCAGCTCGCGCAGCGGCTGCCCGATTACCTCCTGAAATGCTAGTTCGTAAATCTCGCGGCTGACCTCGCCTATAGTAAGCAGCGTGTGGTCGATGTCCCAGAGGATGAGGGCAGACTGATACGGGCTCCTAGTCACGAGTTCTATGGTCTCACGTTAGGCTACCCTCGAACGTCTTCGGGCCGACCAGCCCAGCTAGATGAACAAGTCAAAGGACCGCGGTAAGTTCAAAGTAACACCGGAATGGTAACTGCGTGTGCCGCTAACTCGGACGTGCCTTACGCCTCAAAGTAAGCTCACCCTCCAGCACCCATACAAACGCCACCCCCGACCTCGGGAAAACCCAGCCGTCAAAGCCGACAGCCACAGACGGTGTCGGCACCGTTTCAGGTGTCCGGGCGACCCGGGTCGGCGTCGAGCTGGCGATCATGTCCAGCACGTTGACGTACTTGATGCCGCAGTCGCCATACCGCAGTTCAACTCTCAGGCCCTTGGTGGGCTTGGTTATATCCACATACAACAAGTGACCGTTCTTAAGTACGCAAGCTGAAGATGAACGTCCCGAAGCGCTAATCCAGCAGAAGATCGAAGACTTCCGTTTGGCTATATAGGTCGGTCCGCGCGGCTGAGGTGATTAGGAAGTGACCGCTCCCGAAGCTCAGGCCATCCGCAGCACATCGCTGTAGTGGGTAGGTGAGGTTGAACCAGGCTTCCCATCCGGCAGGAGCCACTCGTTCAGCTCTGACAGCGGAGGCAGGCAGTTCCGTCCCTCGACTGCACCGAGCGATACGTGACGAGCATGCCGTTCGACCTCGGTCCGCCGGAGGTTTACCGTCCTCGCGGTTCTCGTTGGATGGCTCGCCGAGCAAGGCCGTGTGCTCGATGTGATAGCCGCGCGAGGCACCGGTTGGCACGTCAGGCACGGGGACACCTCCTGGGGGTATTGACGTGAGGGTAGCGACGGAGGTGCCAGGGTCAAGCGGGGTGGCTGTTCAAGCAGCTAGGGGCAGTGACGAAATGAACGTTCCTCACCGTCGCACTGTGAATGTTGGCCGCTGGGCAGTAGGCTCCAGCGGCTTCACAACCCTCACCTTCCTACTGCGAACGGGTGAACCGATCAGGTGGAGCGCGCAGCGGCCTGTAGTTGTGACCGTCTAGCGTCCTAGCATCATCGAACAAGCGTTCGACTTCCCTCGGAGGAGTAGTGACGTCACGTGCAGCTTTGTGGGTCGAGATGGTCGGGGAGCCTCGCATGAACACTGAGGCGGCCGTGCGTAACCAACTCGTAGAAGAGTTGATTAGTGAATCCCGTGCTCCATGGGCAATCATCGAGGAGTTCTGGATACCAATCTCTCACGAGCGCGCCGACTTAGTATTCATGCAAAATGGACTGCAAGCCTTTGAAATTAAGACTGAGCGTGACAGTTTAAGGAGGCTATCACGACAAGTAAAAGCATATACTAGGATCTTCGACACATGCACAGTAGTAGTGGCAGCCCGTCACGTCGATCAAGCCTGTTGCATAATTCCTGAGTGGTGGGGCATATGGGAGATACCACAGGATTCATCCCTGTCCTTTGGTAAAATTCGTAAGTCAATGCGCAATGAACTTGTCGAGCCGGAAATGCTCGTTCGCTTGCTATGGCGAGATGAAGTCAAAGTCGCCATAACGAACCTTGGCCACCCCCCGTCGCCCAATATGGGACGGTCGCTCATGTGGGAGAAGCTCGTGGAACACGCTTCGATAGAGGAGTTAAAAAGTATCGTCGAAAGTTTTGTTCAACGGCGTGATCCGGGTCGCGCTCGAATAATGACGCGTCGGTTCTCACGAGCCGCTGCCGAACTCCGATAGTTGCTCAGTGACGACGCGAAAGTGATGTGATGTGCCGACTCCGCGCCAAAGAGCTTGATTTTCTGGGTCACGTATTCCGTCCGCGCAATCCTGAATCACTTGGTCCCCCCAAGAGTAGTTCGATCCTTTGTAATGACTAGTAGCGATTAGTTTGCGACAAAGGTCGATGTACTGCATTTTCCCTTTTTCGCTCACATCACCTTCGCCGCGTACTATGATTGTTTCGCGTCGGGTTGTGTACCGGATATTAGCCCTCATTCCTGGTCCGCCATCTTTAGGTGGAGTAGGATGTTGAATTGCATAGTCTCCGTAAATTGGCATGCGAGCTATTTTTACTTCCCTCAGTGCTTGCCATAGTTTCCACTCGGGTCGATCAATTGAGCCAATTTTGCCTTGTTCAATACATGAGAGCGTCGGCGGCATGCCGGTGGCAAGCAGGATAATATTGCGCCAATCTATCTGTGCAACTTGATCGATCAGCGAAGCTGCATCATCGCTCTGGATAACGTCATCCGGAGACAGGTATCCTAGGTCGAGAATTAAATCAGCAGCAGATGGTTCCACGTCGATCTCTTCCAGGATTTCCTTTAATAATATTGCATGCGTTTTTGGTGGGGTTGGTATCGTAGAGAGAATTGGATATTTGAGTGCTGCGCCCGAACCGTCCTGCCATACGGTCTCCTGTACTATCTCGCAAATTTTGGCATTGGGGCGACCAACCCTGAGGACCGGCACAAAAACGAGTTCCTGTTTACGTGCTTCTGCGTATGCGACGTCTAGTGCTGGCTTTCCTATGCTGCCGGTGGAGAGTTTTACGCGTTGGTCGGGTTTGAGTCGGATAGTGTCCAGGTAGAAGGGGTGGTTTCCTACTGCCGCTGCGATCCTCTTTATTCCGTTCCTTATGCGGGAGGCGGTTAGCTCCCCTTCCTCCGTCTTTGGCCCGACGAGGCTCACCAGCGGTGTCAAGCCGGCCCAAGTCGATGATGAAGCTGTGCTCAGCGCCCTCAGCTCGCCAGTCCGGAACTGGACGGCTGGGACGTAGTGTCCAGGCCCCCAGGCCAGCGACATGCGTGGTTCGGGTGGCAGGAGGGGGCGCTGCATGGCTGGACCTTCCCTCGGAGGATGACCTCGTGCTAGCTTTAACCCCCCGGGTTAAAGTTGTCAAGGAGCGACCATATCGAGCTGACGTGGGCCAGCCGGAAGCTGGCAAAGACCTGCGCTGATGCGCCCAGCGGACGGAGGGCATGGGGAGCCGACAACTGGCGGCTCCTCCAACGCCGCCTAGCGTCTCTGGCAGCAGCGCCGACGCTGGCAGACATGGATGGGGTACCCGGCCGGTGCCACCAACTGCATGCTGACCGAGATGGCATGTTCGCGGTGACACTGTGGGGCGGATACAGACTGGTGTTCGAGCCAGACCATGATCCGGTACCCCGCATCTTCGATGGCGGCATCGATCGGACCAAGGTGACAGGGATCTTGATAAAGGAGGTTGTCAATTATCATGGTGACTGAGACAATCTCTGAGTGGCAACCAAACTGGGCAGTTCCACCGGGAGAGATTCTTCTGGAAGCGCTACAAGAGCGTTCCATGTCACAGTCGGAACTAGCTCGGCGCATGAACAGACCGGTAAAGACAATCAATGAGATAGTCAACGCTAAGGCGGCGATTACACCTGAGACGGCCATTCAGTTGGAGCGCGTACTTGGCATCAGTGCGAGATTCTGGAATGCGCTGGAAGTTGCTTACCGCGAGCACTTGGCGCGAGAACAAGCTGTCGAGGAACTCAAAGAACAGGCATCATGGGTCGACCGGTTCCCTATACGAGACCTTGTTTGGAAGGGGTTGCTTAGCGCCACAAAAAATAAGGCGGAAACCCTCTCGGAGCTGCTGGTGTTCTTTCGTGTCAGCAGCCCACAGGCATGGGAACGTCATTGGCTACAACCGGGGGCGTCTTATCGCGCATCGCCTGCTTTTGTCGCTTCGCCAGAGGCGGTTGCGACTTGGCTGCGTTGGGGAGAAATTGAGGCAAGCAAGATTGCATGCCAGCCGTTTAATGCTCGCGCGTTTCAGGCGGTACTAAAAGATATTCGGCAGCTCACCAATCGTCGTCCGATTTCTGTAATGATCGAGCAAGTACGCACGATGTGTGCGGCAGTCGGCGTTGCCATTGTACTGACTCCTGAGCTCGAAGGCACACACCTTAGTGGGGCTGCCCGATGGCTGAGCCCTACCAACGCACTCATCCAGCTAAGTCTAAGGCACGTGACTGACGATCACTTCTGGTTTAGCTTCTTCCATGAAGCTGGTCATTTGCTCGCCGCTGGTAAGCGACGAGATTTTGTGGACGGAGTAATTGAACAGAAAGAAACAGCTGACGATGACGAACGGCTGGCGGACGACTTCGCTCGCGATCTTCTAATTCCCCCTGTAGAGTACACTGACTTCGTCAATGCAGGTATCTTTGATGCGACGGCGATTCGCGCGTTTGCGGAAAGGATTGAAATTGCACCTGGCATTGTCGTGGGCCGCTTGCAGTATGACGGATTACTGCGTCGATCACAGTTGAATGACCTTAAAAAGTCGCTGAAGTGGGCATAGCACTGTTCCAGTAGACGGTCGGTACTTTATAGTCGACCCTGCAAGGGTACCTTCCGTAATAAGCTCAAATGTGGTCAGGTTGAGGCTTTATCCTAGTGGCTTCGCCGCACCTCACCACGTCCTGTCCGGTGTCCCGTCCGGGCGCGTCTGGGGGCTCTGTTGCGTTGGCGCGGAGGGAGCCGGGTGACCCTGTCGTGGGGGTGGGGTTCAGATGGCGAGAGCGAGTTCGGTGAGCGCGGCGGCGAGTAGATGTTGGGGATCGGCGTTGACGCCGAGTTCGTAGTGGCCGCGGCGGAGGTTCTGGATGAAGGCGTGCCCGGTGCTGATCACCCGTGCTGAGCGTAGCTGTTTGAGCCCGCGCATCGGCCGTAGCCGGGATTTCAGCCGGCCGTGGTCGGCTTCTATCGGGTTGTTCGCGTACTGCTCGGTGACGTGGTGCGCGGCCGCCAGCAGCTCATCGAGCACGCGTGGGTAGGCCGGTGCCCGGTCCGTGGTCACCTCACTTGGCCGCGGAGTGTGTCGGAGTGCCTGGGTGAAGAATCGACGGGTGGCCGCCAGGTCTCGCTTCTGCGAGACCAGGACGTCGATGACCTGCCCGAACTGGTCCACCGCCCGGTACAGGTAGACCCACCGCCCGGCGACCTTCACATAGGTCTCGTCCACGAACCATCGATCCCCGGCGGCGTGTCGGCAAGGCCGGGCAGCGTCGATGAACAGCGGGGTGAACCGCTGAACCCACCGATACACGCTCACGTGATCCACCCGCATGCCACGTTCGGCGAGTAGTTCTTTGACGTCGCGGTAGGACAGCCCGTAGCGCAGGTACCACCGGACCGCGACGTGATCACCTCGGGCGGGAAACGGAACCCGGCGAAGGCGGAGCTCGGTACCGGTGTGCGGACAGGACGACGGCGCATCAGCCCACCCTGCCCGACCCGCGATCCGTTAACGCAACAGTGCCGCTCCGTGACCCGTCGCAGCCGCAGCAAATCTGCACGATCTTGCGCGGCGATGAGCCGTGGAGATCCGTAAGGCCGCCAACACCTTCCAGCCCGCGCGCGACCGGCGGGTCCGGCTACCCGGCCCGCAGGTCGGTCGAGCCGGCGAAAGGATCGGTGAGGCGAGAGCACCGCCGTGCGCTACGCGAACTGCACGACCGACAGATTGTTGCCCTCCGGATCGAGGAACCAGGCGACCTTCGTGCCATCTGGCGCGGTCCAGAGGCCACGATCATCCTGGACCAGGCTGTCGTAGCGCACGAAGGCGACGCCGCGCTGAGCGAGCTCGTTGACGGTGGCTGCGATGTCGCTGACCTTCCACGCCAAGATGGAGTACGGCGCCGGCACGGGCTTCTCCACGGCGGTCAGCCGCAGCATGGTGCCGTTCGAATCGACCACCAGAGGGCACGCGAGGGGATGTGACGCGTCAGCAGTGGCCGGAGCGATCCGCCTAACGGACAGTGAGCTACCCACCAGCGGTAATGGCATGGAGCGGGCGACGGGAATCGAACCCGCTCGCGCGGGCGTGGAAGGCACTGGGAGTATTAGGCCCGAGACGACGCAGTTCCCATTCGAGGCGCAAGGTTCGTTCTGCGACAGCACGGTGGCTCCAACCTCCCTTGAGGTTGGAGCCACCGTGCCTACGTTCCTTCACTTTCGGGGGTAGTGTTACCCTACTTGGGCTGTCACGGGTTGCAGTCGATGAGGACGTCAGGGTCAGGAAGGGGGCCGGCGCACGTGTCGGTGCCTGCCCCGCCGTTGACAGTGTCGATGCTCGAATCGTTGGGAGGGCCGGTCAGGCTGTCGTTGTCGGCGTCGCCGTTGATGATGTCGGTGCCGAGACCGCCGTTCAGCGTGTCTTTGCCGACGCCGCCGTTCAGGGTGTCGTTGTTGGCGTCGCCGTTCAGCTTGTCGTCGCCCTCGCTGCCGGTCTCGGTGTCGTCGCCGACGCCGCCGTTCAGGGTGTCGTTGCCAGCGCTGCCGGTCATGGTGTCGTTGCCGTTGCCGCCGGTGAGGATGTCGTTGCCGATGCCGCCGGTCATGGTGTCGTTGCCGTCGTTCCCGTTAATCTTGTCGACGAACACCGTGCCGGTGATGGTGTCGTCGCCACCGTTGCCGTTGATCGTCTTGCCGGGGTTGGCCCCGCCGCAATCGATGGTGTCATTGGCGGAGGTTCCGGTCACCGTCGTTCCGGTCTGTGTGACTCCGGTGCTCACGACGCAGTTAACGGCAGCGTAAGCGGCCGGGGCGACTGCCAACATGGCCGGGACTGCAAGGGCTCCGGCCAGCGCGACGACGATCCCCCGGCGGCCTAATTTCTGTTGAATCCTCATGAAGTTTTCTCCTCTGGAGTTGCACCGAGTCGCCGGAAAGTCCGGCGAGTGCTTCCACTAAGAAGAAGACCACGTCCGTCAGACGTTGACGATGGTCAACCATGTCTCGATCGAGACGGGTTCACACACCATGCCACAGCCGGTCGGTTCAGACCGCCCGTCCATCGGGGTAGGACCAACGAGACACACGCTCAGACCCGATGACGGCGGCGATGGGATGGTCGGTCTCGGCATAGTGCTCAGCGGCATGGTCACTGGGCGAGCCTTCGGCGCAGCCGACGTGACCGCAGCTGGCACAGATCCGCAGGATCACGCCGTCCGCGCCACAGGCCAGGCACTCCTCGCAGAAGGCGAAGTCTTCCCTCGACCCGACCAGTAAGATGTTCCTTGATTCACACATGTGCACCAGCTCCCACTCCAAACTCCTCAGCATGGGACTGGCCTCGCCACCGGTCAATGGCTGATGCCGCCTCGATCGATGCCCTACCCCGGCGACGTCTGCGCGAGGTGATCGGCGACATCCACCAGCGCCTTGAGCACCGGGGAGCTGTCGTCGGCTCTCCAAGCGAGCCCGACGTCGAGCTTGGGGGTCGGCTCGGCGAAGGGGCGGTAGACGACTCCCTCCACGCTCAGCTGGCTGGCGGTGGTGGCGGTGACGATGGTGACGCCGGCGGCAGCTAGGACACCGCGAACCATGCCCTCCTGGCTCACCTCCTCGGCGACCACGTTCGGGTTGTAGCCGTGACGGCGGAACACCGAGGTGATGATGGTGTCCCAGGAACCAGGGGACCAGTGCCGGGCGAACCACACGAGCGGCTCGGCGGCGACCTGCTCGGCGGTGACCGCGGCGAGCGTGGCCAGGCGGTTACGCTCGGCCGCAGCGACGACCAGCGGCTCGGTGGCGACCCGTAGATAGGCCAGATCGTCGAAGTCGCCGAGAGGCATCCAGAAGAATGCGGCGTCGATGATGCCCTCCCGGAGCTGCACCCGGCACTCCTCGTCGTACTGTGTCGACAGGGTCAGCTCAACGCGGGGACGCTCGGCTCGGAACCGATCCACAACGGCGGCGGGCGCGCCACGGTCGGATCCGTTGGCGTAGGCCAGTCGGAGCCGGCCTTCCTTTCCGTGGCCCGCCTGGCGCACGAGGGCGATGGCGTCGTCGGCCTGGTGGAGGATGCCACGGGCCAAATCAACGAGGATGCGGCCTGGCTCGGTCAGCTGCACGCGGCGGCTGGTGCGGTCGAAGACCTGTACCCCCAACTCGTGCTCGAGTCGCCTGATCTGCTGGCTCAATGCCGGCTGGGCGATGTGCTCACGTTCAGCGGCCCGCCCAAAATGAAGCTCCTCGGCGACGGTCAGGAAGTAGCGCAGCTGGCGTAGCTCCACGAGCTCCTCTTCTCGTCCCTATCAGCACCGACGCCGGCTCGATCGGACGAGCCGCAGACACGGTTATCCCCCATGTCTGTTCAATCGTGGATCAAGGACAGTCCGTTACAGGGGCGCTAGGGCGTGTCTCGTGAGTGACACGACCGAGCACGGTCGGAGGCCGCGCGCAGTGGTGGGGTCCGGATCGGCGGCCAGGTGACCGATCCCGCCGCCCCCGTGACGAGCGCCGCCGCCTCCACCCAGGCGCAGCTCGCCCGGATGCTCGGCGTCGGAGACCGCAGCGTCACCAACGGCCAAGCGGATCAGAGACGCGACGACATCGCCGAGCTGGCCACCCTGGTCCGCGGCGGCGTTTCCGGTTCCTACGGGGCATCGGCGTGCCGGGCGCGTGTAGACGTGGTCGTGCTGGACGCTGGGGTGATAAGTGACGCGACGCCGGCCGTGCCCGCGCCGGACCCGTACGCCACCCGTGCCGCCGAGCGTGCCTTCCCCTCCCGGCTGCCTGCGGTTGGCCCACTGGGCGCACCGGCCAACGTCTATACGAGCGAGGTGCGCCCGTGGCCGGCGCCGAACCCTGGCCCGGCCGGTGTGCCCCCGGTGGTCGTGTCCGAGACAGGGGACCGGGTCGGGTGGCTGCTGCGGGGCCGCCGCGCGGCGCTGGCCGAGTTTGCCGCGCGCGAGGAGCTGGAGGAGCTGCGGCGGCGTGACTGAGGTCCCTGCGTGGAGCCCGCACGTCGCGGTGGTCGCCCTGGCCGCCTCCATCGGGTTCAACATCTGGCAGGCGTGGGACCGACACCGCGAGCGTAAGCCCGACGTGGCGGTGGAGGTGGGCCACCTCGCCGGCTCACCGAGCTGGCCGGGGCCACGGGAGGGCCAGCACTCTGGTAACGACCGGACCGCGGTCTACCTCGCCGGGCGCGTGCACGTGAGCGGCACCGCGACGGTGGTCGCTGCGGGGATGGCGCCGCCGACCGGCAGGCGCGGTTGAGTTGAGCTGCCCAACGATGTGTACACCGGGATGGAAGGCACTGACGATCACCGTTCTTTGCCTCGGACGGTGACCGACGGGGCCCTGCTCGTGCGAGTCGAGCGGCCGCATCCGTTGCCGCCGGGCATCACCCAGGACGGCGGTGTCAGGCTGTGGGTGCGCACCTCCACCGGTGACCTGTTCGTCTCCGATGTCCCGCTCGTCGGGCTGCACGAGCGGTACCGGGGCCCGAAGTAGCGTCCGGAAACGGTCCTTATGCGAACCAACCCCAACAAGATCATCGGAGGTTTTTGTTGATCTCCTCCTAGAGAACACGCTGATCAGCGCGTCTCCACTGCCGGATGAGCGCCCCTGGGTGTTCTGGGGCGGGTAAGTCTCTGTTACGGGGTGTGAACCGGCCTCCAGTGACGGCAAGATTGAACTCGGCGTGCCGGTGCGCCACAGCTTGCTTGAGCTTCGAGGCCCTCCACATCCTCCGGTAAGCACCTGAGAGGGGAGTCGGTGACATCAGACAACAACTCGTGGACGCTGCTTGCGCACACTATGGTCACGAAGCAAGCTTTTGACCGTCGCCGTGCTGACGTTGTACCGCTCGGCGAGCACCCGGGCTGTACTGCCCGCCTGGTACGACTTGATCAAGGTATCGACGTCAGAAGGTGCTAACCGGTCTGCAACGCGCCACACACCAGGTTCGTTGCCACGGACGGGCGCAGGGTCGGGTTCGTCGTCGTGCGGCACGCCTTTCTTGATCTTCTCCAACACGCTGACCAGGGGATTTAGGAGATCCGGACGGTTGGAGTAACGGCGGCAAAGCTCCACCATCACCGCCTTACTCGCACCCTGACCCTCTAGGACAGTGCGGAGCAGGTCCGCGAGGGTACCGTCGTCAGCGATGAGTGTGTGTCGAAGCGACATCAGGAGAGGAAGGTTCAGTCATCGTGAATCTCGCTCACCAACGGCGTAAAAGCAGGTGAGCAGACGGAGAACAGCCGAGCAGTCCGCCCCATGTATCGCGGGACACTCATAGTGTGGAATCCGGTCGATCGCCGGGAACTGGCGGACAGGAATCGCTCCATTGGCGACTGACCGGACCTTGCGTCGAGGTTGTGCCAAACTCCGGTGCTGGCACCTCAAGCTGCGCACGCTGCCGCTGCTGGCACAAGGCCAGGTACCGTGCCTGTCCAGCCTCGGTGAAGCTGATCCGCCGTAGATCCCAAAGGAGGTCACCATCGGCGACCCTGAGCAGCCCGCTCCACGTGAGCCGGTCGAGCACTTCGGTCAGATGGTCGGGCATCGGCCGTCCGTGATCGGAGTAGATCCCAGCCGACTTGGCGATCCCACCGCTCGCGACGCTGCCCAGCGCCAGCCATTCATCTAGCCCGGGTTGGCTCATCGCACCCCTTCCAAAATGGCCTGAGCGGCCTTGATCGCCTCGGCCTTGCTCAGACGCACACCGAACTTGCCCCAGCCATACGGATACAGCCCCCACGTGCCACCGACTTCGTGGACTACGACCAGCGTGCATCGATCACCGTCGTCAGTGCGTCTGCCATCGACAACAATCCGGCTGCGCTCGTTCTGCCGCTGCATGATGGCGGGCTCTACAGTGTTTCTAACTCGCACCTGTGCAGACGGAGGGCGGATGTCGCTCGGGTCCTGGCCTGTTTCGTTGGCTTCGTGCTCCATGCCCTCCGCACCCCGCTCGTGTGTGCTCGTTCCTCGCTGTTTGAACGGCACCCAGGACCGGGGCGAACTCCACCGGAAGAAGCGCGATTCGGGAGTCGGTACCTGGCGGTTCGTTCCTCACGCTCAGGGGGAGGAGTGAGCGAACCAGCCAGGCACCGCCGCGTTCTTGGTGAGCCGTGCTTCCCCGGCCCTGGGGCCTGAGGAGGACGCTACGAGTCTGGTGATCAAGCACCGCCGTACAAAGTGTCTAATGTCCCGGCTCAAGGTCCGTGGAGGCGTGTCGGCGGGCGCTGACCTGCCCGAACCGCTGGTACCTTCCACCATGCGGGGGTGGAGCAGCTTCTCTCAACTAACCACAGGGCTTTGGAGTACCGCACTATGTCCACCGACGACGCCAGGTCCACCGACGACGCCAGCGAACGGCGGCGGGAGATCGGCCGGCGGGTTGCCCGGTGGCGGGCTCGCCGTGGCCTGACCCGCAGACAGTTCGCTGACCTCTGCGACCGTTCGCTGAGCTGGGTAGACAAGGTGGAGAGCGGTGAGCGTGGGCTACTGCGCCTGCCGATGCTGGAACGGGTGGCTGAGGTCCTGCACATCTCAGTGGAGACGCTGACCGACACCACCGACGTCCGCCAGGCCCGGCACTGTCTGGATGTCTTCGAGGTCTCTGCGATCCGTGCTGCTGTGCAGTCCTACCAGGCCATCAGCCGGGTGTTCGTACCCACGGGTAGTGCGATCATCGAACCACCAGATCTCGACCGGCTCGCCCAACAGGTCACCTACGCCTGGACAGCCTTCCAGAATGCGCACTGGCCCATCCTGGGCCAGGTGCTGCCGTGTCTGCTCACGACCGCGCAGTTGGCCGTTGCCGCCTATCCGGGTGCGGACGATCAGGCGCGGCGTGCCTGCATGCTCCTGTCGCAGACGTATCAGGTAACGGCCTCGACGCTATGGAAGCTCAAGGAAGGTGACCTCGCGTGGTTGGCTGCCGAGCGGGGGTTAGTGCTGGCCGAGGAGACCGACGACAGCTTGCTCGTCAGCGATGCCGCTCGCCGAGTTACTCAAGGGCTCATGGTCATGGGCCACTACGACCAGGCGCTCGACCTGGTGCGGGCCGACATCGCCCGGCTGGAGCCAGGGCGCGGTACTGGCTGTGCGGCGTACCTCTCGCTCTACGGCATGCTGTTCCTCATGGGCGCGGTGGTCGCCGCCCGTGCGAGCAACCACGCGGTGGCCCGTGACTTGTTGCATGAAGGCGACGATGTTGCCCGCCAGCTCGGCTACGACGGCAACGAATGCTTCACCGCTTTTGGTCCGACCAATGTCCACCTGCATCAGGTCGCCGTGCTGCTCGATCTCGGTGACGGTGCCGGTGTTGTCCAGGCGGCTCAACAGATCACGCCGGAGGGTCTGAACCGACTGCCCAAGGAGCGGCGCGCCAATTATTACCTCGACGTAGCGCGCGGACACAGCCTTGCCGGTCACCGCGATGAGGCCGTACACGCGTTGCTCACCGCCGACCGCTTGTTCCCAGACGAGATACGTTGCCGCCCCATCGCCATTGACCTCATTGAGCGTCTTAGGCGTACTTCATCCGGCACGCATGGACGGGAGCTGGAACAGCTTGTAGTACGCGCGGGCCTCACCAATCATGAATAAATCGGCAGGGCGTGGGGTGCTCTACCTCATTGTCTGTGCTTCCCCGCGAGGGCGGCGTATTGGCGAGCTGGTCAGCCGGGCACAGGCGCGGAGGTGGACGGTCTGTGTCATCTCGACCCCACAGGGGCTGAAGTTCATCGACCGGCCAGTGTTGGAAAAGCAGACGGGCTTCCCGGTCCGGACGGAGTACGAGCCCAGCAGTACCACAGATCCATTGCCACCTCCTGATGCCATGCTTGTCTGTCCGGCGACGTTCAATACGATCAACAAGTGGGCGTATGGGTTGGCAGACACCTTGGCCTTGTCCTTACTCACTGAGGCTGTCGGGCTCGGTCTGCCACTGGTGGCGGCACCGGCACTGAACAGCGCCCAGGCTGCGCATCCGGCGTTCGAGCGAAGCGTGGCCGCACTCCGGGAGATGGGCGTGACCGTGCTGTATGGGCCAGGCGTCTACGAGCCGGGGTCACCGGGGACTGGGGGGAGACCGTATGATTGGGAGCTGGCGTTGGGAGCGTTGGAGGAAGGGGTGGCAGGACACGCTCAGTAGGCAGAGACGTGAATTGGACTACCCTGGATACGGTACGAGAACTACATATGTTGCACCGCCCACCACGCGCCGGGTCATCAGTAGATCACCAAGCAGCGCCTGAGTGTGCGAGTATCTCTTGAGCACCTCCACCCCAAGGCTGTGCTGCTTGGTTCGGTCGATGACGTCGGCGCGCCATGGGCACGGTGTCGGCTCGACCATTTGAGGCCGCCCAGAAACCGTGTGAACTGTCCGGTACCGGCGAGATCACGAACGGCGAACCACACGTCCACTGTGTGCTCGGTACCGAAGGCGACCGCGCCCTGGCCGGGCGTCTGCATTGGGCACGGGTGGCGACGCACTTCGTGAACGCGTATGTGGTCGGGATGTAAGAGAAGAAGAAACTCCGGCCATTTCTCCTCGGCGGGCGCGTGTACAGGAATGCCGACACCTGGGGCGCTGCACCTCGACGACGAGCTGCGCGCCACGCCTCGGGCAGGGCACGGCGGGCCGCTCAGGTCTCGAAGTCGGTGAGCACCAGGGCATGGTCGCTGCCCGCGGCGACGGCCTCGTCGTAGAGATACCGGACGTCGATCACCTCGAGGTCGCGGGTGGCCCACAGGTGGTCGTGGCGGACGGGCTGCGCGGCGACCCGGTAGGAGACGGCCAGCGGGCCACCCGGCCGGGCCGCGCGGATCCGCTCGAGCTCCTCGGGATGGTGATGCAGGTACCGGCGCAGTACGTCGTCCAGCTCGTGACCCGGGTCCGGACCGAGCAGCGGGTCCGCGCCGGTAGCACTCTCGGGGACGACCGGCCAGGACGTCGAGGGCCGGACGTCGGGGAGGTCGACCGCAGGGGCGCCTGCCGACGTGCCGACGACGACCGGGCCGGGCACGCCTGCGAGCCAGCCGGCGATCCCGGCGTGGAAGGCGCGCTGCAGGTGGGTGGCCTGGGACGCGGTAGCCCGCCGCGAATGGAAGCTGCCCACGGTCAACGACATGCCGGTGGACAGCGCCACCCGAGCGGTCACCGTGCGCCACAGGAATCCGAGTCTCACCGGCTCGGGGACGGCGAAGGGAACCCGATCGAGCACCTGGGCACCCAGCAGGGCGGTGCTCGGGGCGCCGAGGACGGCGCATCCGAGGCGGTGTTCACTGCCTCGCGGGTTGCACAGATCGGTGGACAGCGCCCCCCAGGAGAACACTCTCGACTGCCGGTGGATCCGCTCATGGGCCAGCGGGTGTGGCAGCAGGGCGCGGTAGACCGACCGGTTTATCTCCTGGAGCACGGCGAGGTCGGGCCGGATCTGGCGGAGCAGCTCGACCTTGGCGTCGAGCAGCCCGGTCGGCCGGGAATCGACGTTCCAGCTCACCATCCGCAAGCGCACCCGGGGCCTCCTCGGGCTCGAAGACAGTGTCAGCTCGTCCTGGCGCACCGGACCCGGTTACCCGCCGCGCCCCTGGCTCGGGCCACGATGCTCCGCGACGCGACTGGTCGCGGGGACAAAGCCCCACGACGAACCGAGACGTCCCAGCTCGAAGTCCTCGCTGACCCGCTTGCGGTACGACGCCTCGAGGATCGGCTGTTCGTCGAACCCCTGCGTCATGGCGACGCACGGCCGCCGGTAGACGCAGCCCGGGCAATGCTCCACGGACGGGTTCGGATACAGCCGCAGCGTCGGATCGGTCATGTCCTGCACTTCGAGCGCGACAGCGTGACCCCGCTGTTCGAGTTCGAGCGCACTCCGGGGGATCTGGGTGCGGCGGAAGAACTCGCTGCGGTGCTGGGTGATGATGCCACTCGGCCCGGGCAGCGCTCGGACCTCCCGCTCGTCTGCTGCCGCGTCCGTCGCGGCAGGAACACCCACGCGCAGCTCGTTGTGGATGGTGCCCTCGAGTCTGGCGAGGTAACCCAGTTGCCACGCCCAGGCCCGGGTCAGGCTCTGCTCGTCGAGCAGCAGCTGGTCGATGCCCTGCCACGCCTGGCCGGTGACGATCCGATTCTCCGCGAGCCAGCACATCTCGTGCTCGTCGATGACCACCATGTCGATCCGGAGGCGATACTGGATGCCTCGTCCGTCCGGGTTGAGGAGGCCGGCGTCAGGGTTTCGAGGGTCGGGAATGGTGATGTCGAACTGCGTCGCCACCTGAAGCGGGTGGAACCGATCGGTCTGCGGCGCCCACCCGAAGTAGCGGCCCAACATCTCGATGCCCAGCTCGAGGTTGGCATCCCATTCCCGCTCCTGCTCCGGTGAGACCTCACGGTGCTGGGCATACGTCGCCCGCTGCCTTCGCATGGACTTCTGGAAGGCCTGCACGGTCAGCGGCCGCACGATCGTCCGGTTCCAGTCCCACATTCCAGGGAAGTAGTAGACCTCCAGCGCGTCCCGCATCGCCTCGTCGAGGTCGAACACCCGCGTCGGCTCGGCCGGTTCGTAGTTCCGCCGTTCGCGCGCACTGAGGTCCCACGCCCGGCGGCACCGCCGGAACAGCGTGTTCTCCCCCGGTCTCGTCACGTATCTCACGCTCATCCGGGCCACCTCCTGCCTCACCCTGCCCGACCGTCCATGACCGAGGTTACGGACGGACGGCGGCGGGCATAACCGTCGCGCGGTACCGAGCAGCTCACACTCTCATCGCCGTGGGCAGCTCCAGCATCCCCGAGCCGTCGATCTCGGCGAGGCTCGCCCGCGGGCGGGCCGGCTCGGCCGGCAGCTCGCGGGCGGTGCGGATCACCGCCAGGGCACCCCCGCCGGACGGCCAGGCGATGACCGGAGCCGCGTTCCCCGGGGACCCCGGGTGGTTACGCTGCTCGGGCGGGGACACGTCGCGATGGACACAGTTCCGGATCGGTTCGCGGCCGAGACTTCGGCGTTGTTGAGAGGCGGCACGTCATGACCGGGCCGGTCGATATCGCCGCCTTCACCCGCTTCGAGCAGGACGGCTGGTCACGGGTTCCCGAGGGCTATCACCGCTTCTTCGGCCCCCTCACCGGCCGGGTGGCCGACGCGCTGCTCGACGCCGCCGCGGTCACGGCCGGGACCCGGGTGCTGGACGTGGCCGCCGGACCCGGCTACGTGGCCGGCCGGGCTGCAGCGCGCGGCGCC
>JALYQB010000128.1 GCA_030856045.1 Actinomycetota bacterium | reverse complement strand
GACGCGGAGCCCGATCCGGCAACAACGGCTCCAGACGCTCCCACTCAACATCGGTCAGATCATGACGAGTAAACATGAACAAGATCTACCGGACCCGAACATCAAGATCCCGCAGACACGCTCTAGTGGGAGCGCAGCATCGGTTGCCGGCGGGTGGTACTCGCGGCACAATGAAGGCGCCAACGCACTAGCTGCGGAAGTGAGCCCGGTTCCTCTCCGGACGGTGGGGGGCCGGGCTTCGCGTTGTCGGTTCGCTGTCTAGGAGGCCGCTGAAGAAGCCGATTCCTTGGCTCGGCGGCGCCGCATGGTCGTGACGTGGCGGGGGTGGCTGGGGGCCGATGTCGCCGGCTCGGCTCGGTCGGTGACCCCCGGCTGCCGTCCGCTGGCACAGGGTGAGTGGGCCGCTGCGGGCCGTCCGGGCCGGCGGGCCTGCCCGCCGCCCCGGTCAGGTGGCCAGGACCCAGGCTCCGACGTGGCGGGTGAGGCCGCGGCCGATCAGGTTGCGTAGGTTGAGCCCCGCGGTGCGGCGCTTGAGCCAGGCGTTGTTCTTGACGGTGCCGCGGTAGCGCAGCTTGACCCGCCGCCCACGATGGCTGGCGACCTGGGAGACGGTGCGTTCGACGTTGGGCCGTTGCCGGCGGTACTCCTCGCGCAGCGCCGGGTCAGCGGCCCACTCGGCGCGGGCGCTGCGTAACCGCTGGTCGTGTTCGTGCAGGGTGATCGAGCGCCCGGCCGTGGCCGTGGTGCAGCGGGCGCGCAGCGGGCAGTCCCGGCACAGCACACCGAAGGTCACGGTACGGCCCGGGGACAGCGGCCGGGTCCAGCCGGCCGGGCAGGTCATCGTGGCGGTCTGCTCGTCGACGGTGAAGTCATCGAGGGTGAACCCGCCCGCGACCGCGGGCGCCACCGGCTTGGGCTTGATCACCGCGCGGTCCCCGGCCCGCTCGATCGCGTCGCGCAGCTCACCGGTGCCGTAGGCCGAGTCCCCGTACCAGGTCACACCCTGCTCCTGGCCCCCGCTCCCGCCGTCCGCGTCGCTCGTGTCGGCGTCGGCGTTGGCAGGAGTCGCAGCAAGCCCTGCGTCGCCGGATCCATCGCTGAAAGCCACCACGCCCTGCTCGTCCTGGCCCTGCTCGGTGTGGCCCTGCTCGGTATGGGCCTGCTGGGTGTGGGCCTGCTCGGTGTGGGCCAGGAACTGCTGCGCGAGTGCGGGGTCGGCGTTGTCCGGCCCGGCGGCCATGGTCAGGGCCTCATCGGTGATCAGCCCGGTCCCGGGCTCGGCCACCAGATGCGCCCGGTAGCCATCCCGGCGGCTGCGCTGGGACTTGCGGGTGTGCCGGGCCTGGGGATCCACGGTAGAGATCACCCGGTCCGGGGCCACCTTGCGCGCGATCCGCCACCGCCCATCGCGCCCGTCGGAGCCCTCAGCCGGTTCCACGTCCTGCCCGGCGACCAGCGCCAACAACGCCAGCGCAGCCGCAGCCACCTCATCGGTCCCGGTCCCTGCTTCAGCCCCGGCCTCGGTCCCGGTCCCGGTCCCGGTCCCGGTCTCGGTCTCGGTCCCGGTCTCGGTCTCGGTCAGTGCCGCTAGAACCGCGTTCGCGTCGGTGACCAGCGCCGAGACCAGCGCATTCTTCGCCTCCGGGTCCGTCCAATCAATCCGCGGCTTGCCCGGGCCGGAGTAGTCGTGCCCGCAACACCGCGCCGCGATCACCGCGCCCGCACCGGGCACCTGCCGACCCACCCGACGGATCGCGGCGATCAACTGGGTCACCGTGTCCTGGGTGGCCACCGCATCATCAAGGATCGTGGAGTCCACCGCCCGCCGCCGCCGACCACCCAACACCCCAGTCGCCTCGATCACCTGCCGGACCGCGTCATTCACCCGATGCGGCCGCACCGAGTTCGCGATCCGCCGCCGCCAGTACACCAACGAGGACGGGTCGAACCCCTCATCCAGCAGCGACAACCCGCACGCCACCTTCCACCGCAGATCACAACGGACCGCCTCGGCGCACTCCCGATCCGACAACTCATGCAGGGCCTGCAACGTCAACACCGCCGCCATCCGGGTCGCCGGCAACGACGGCCGACCCACCGGGGAAAACAGATCCGCGTACTGCTCATCGGGAAACACCCGCACACGGTGCGCGGCCAGGAACGCGAACATGCTCCCCTCCGCGACCAG
>JALYQB010000121.1 GCA_030856045.1 Actinomycetota bacterium | reverse complement strand
GAAGGTTGTCATGGTGTCAGTCCCGGTACTGCGGTTCCGGAGGTGACGGCGGCGGGCCCAGCGTTGTCAGCCAGCGCTGGTAGCTCGCCAGCCAGCGGCCGTCCTCGACACGGCGCTCCAGCACCGCGTTGACGAACCGCACCAGGTCGGGAGCGGCCTGATTGATCGCGACGCCGTAGGGCTCCTCGGTGAGGGGCGGACCGACGATCACGGTCTGGGGATCCTGCGCGGCCAGCCCGGCGAGCAGGGCGTCGTCGGTGGACACCGCGTTCACCTCGCCGAGCTGGAGCATGACCAGGCAGTCCGTCACGCTGGCCGCGCCCACCGGGATCGGATCCGATGGGTCGGCCAGGACCACCCGTAGCGACGTCGAGCCGCGCGACGCGCAGACGCGCTTGCCCGCCAGACCGTTCAGGCTGGTGATGCCGGAATCGCGGTGCACCAGCACCCGTTGCCCAGCCTGGTAGTAAACGGTGCTGAACTCCACCTGAGCACGGCGCTGACAGGTGATGGTCATGTGGCCGACCATCAGGTCCACCTGGCCGGACTCCACGGCCGCGAGTCGCCCGGGGATGTCGAGCTGCCGGTACTCTACCCGCGAGCGGTCGCCGAAGATCGCCTCGGCGATGTCACCGGCGATGTCGATGTCGAAACCCTCCAGCTGTCCGTCGGGGTTGCGGAAGCTGATCAGGTAGGTGTCCAGGCCGATGGCGACGATCAACCGTCCCTGCTCGGCGATACCTGCCATGGTCGACCCAGCGGGCATCCGCCCCGGTTCGGGCAGCGGGCCTTGCGGGCGCAGGCTTCCCAACAGATCGCACGTCGGTGCGGTGGGCTCCAACCCGGGAAAGGACACCGTGCTCGGATACGTCACGGTCTCAGGCTTGGATGTCTGCGAGACCGAGGCCGAGTGGTCCGACGGTTGGTCCGCGGCGGTCCCGACGAGGAGAACGGCAGCCACGGCGACGAGCGCGAGTCGGGTACTCATCGGTACTCCTCCAGTCGGCTGCGGACGCCCAAGGTCACCCCGACTGCTGCGGCCAACGCCAACGCGCCGATGCCGACAGCCAGGCCGGTGAGCCAGTCTTCAGCTCGGTCGATGTCGCCCTGGAACGCCTCGCGCTCGTGCTCGACGGCGTCGGTGAGCGCGCGGCCGAGCCGTTCGAACGTGGTGAGGCCACTGGCCGGATCGTCGCGTAACGCGACGGCGACCGCCTGAAGGTAATCCCCGTCCGCGTCCAGCTGCCGGACCTCCTCGTGCGCTTCCTGGTAGCCGACGGCCTCCCTGATCGCCGTCTCCACCAGATCCCGACCCTTCCGGTCGGTGGCCAACGCCCGGGCCGCGCCGAGTGCGCCGCCTACGCCCTCATCCCGCGCGAGAAGCAGCATCTGCGCGACGAAGTCGTGCTCGTTAGTACCGCCGTCGCGAGCCACCAGCGCGAGGCTCTCGGTGGCACGGGCCTGTAGCGCCGCGATCTGTGCCGGTCCCAACGCCTCGGACACCGACTCGCTGTGGTCGCGTGATCCCTGCAGATAGCCAGCCGAGACCATCCCGGTGACTGTCCACCACAGCAGGCCGACGAGCACCGCCCCCGTCGCTGCGACCAAACCTATATTGAAGACTCGGTGCGTCCGCTGGAAAAGGAAGAGCTGCGCCCAGAGCAACCCAGCCAGACTCACCGCGCACGCCGCGAGCGCGACGACCGGCACGGATTCGGCACGCTGGTAGGCGTCGCCTAGCCTGGTGGCCTGCCTGCGCTGCAGCTCCTCCGCCTCAGGCAGGATCGAGCTCTGCATCAGCTCCGATGCGCTCCGCAGGTACGCCATCCCGAGCGGAAAACCTTGCCGGTTGTTCGCCCGGGCCCGTTCGACGAGGCCGGTGTAGACCGGCAGTTGAACGGCGATGTCGGCGATCCGGTCGGCGGTCACCGCGTCCTCGCCTGCCTGGGAGCCTGCCCGCCCCAGCCTGGCCGTCGCGTCGGCGACGTGGTCGTCGTAGCGGGCACGTGTCACGCTCGGTTCCTGGCTGTCGGATAGGAATCCGCTCGTGACCGTGGCGTGCGCGGCGGCCAGCGACCGGTACAGCGTCGTCACATCGGCGTTGAGCGGCTCGATGCGCTCTGCGATGTCGCGGGTGGCCTCCGCGCGGACGTCCGCAGCGTAGGCACCGACACCCCCGGAAAGCAGAACCCCGAGCACCAGGACCACCATGGTCACCCGGAGCTTGCCGGGAGTGGTGCCCCAATAAGTGATCATCCGGTCGATGCGCCGACGGCGCCGGAGCCGCTCCAGGACCTGTCTCGGCGGCGCTGGCCTGAGTTCGGTGGCCTGTCGGCTCAGCTGCTGCACGGCGGATCTCCGGTTCGTCGAGACCTCGGTTGCCGATCAGTAGAACGCCTCACCGCTACCGGTGGCTAGAGGGCAGCCCTCACCGTTGGGTAGTCAGCTCACCCACCATGGCGTTAATGTGGCCCGATGGTGGGGCCGCGCCAACCGTCGAGCGAACTGAAGGTCCGATTCCAGGGCCGTCGGGTCACCCGGTTGTGTCCTGGTGTTCCCCCCTTCACCTTCGGGCGGGGTCACGACCGCACCTTGCGGTTCGGTCACGCCGTCGAGGGGGGACCGGACTTGGACATTCCGCGCCACGTCGGCTCGATCCGATGCAACGACGGGCGATGGGTGGTCTGCAACGACAGCAAGACCCGGCCGTTCGACGTCATCGTGCGTGGCGTGGCCAATCCGCTGCCGCCGCAGTCCTCACCGGGCTCACGCTCGGAGTGGGCGATCTCGCCACCGGGTCTGGAGATCAGGGTGGTTGCGCCATCCGGACGGTACCTGCTGTCGATCAGTATCGACGACTCTCGGTCGCCGATCACCGAATGGCCCGGGGGTGACGACCCCAGCACCCTCCCGCTGCAGGAGGTGACCGACCACGACCGGTTGTTGCTCGCGGCCAAGTTCTTGGCGCTGCCCACTCCGGGCGATGCGATCG
>JALYQB010000111.1 GCA_030856045.1 Actinomycetota bacterium | reverse complement strand
GCCGAACGCTGCGACGGGATGCCCGCGGCGAGGGTCGCCGACCACGGCGTCGGCCACCGCGCCGAGCACCAGACCCGCGGCCCGTGCCGCGCCCACGTCCACAACACCACCCGAACGGAGTAACCACCCGGTTCTGCCCCTCGGAGAGATAAACGCCAATCGAGCGTGTGTCACCTCGTGAGACTAGCGATTCCACCCACCCGGAGTATGCTCGCCTGCCAACGATCCCGTCGACACGGGCGAGGCGGAGGGCAAGTGCCCTTGAAACCTCCCGTGAGACAGCCCTTGTCGACGCCGCACTCACGGCACCCTAAGGCCGGTCTAAGGCGCCCGACAGGTGATGCGCCTAGTGTTCGGCACGGCATCGGAACTGTTCCACACACCGTTGCCGGAGGATTCATCACCGAGCCCACATCTCATCGGTTCACGCGCCATCGGCCACCGAGCGGACGCCGTGGAACTGACGATCGAGGGGCTCCGCCTCCACCCTGAAGACGACCAGTGCCGCTGGGCGACGCGTGAAATCGCATCGCCCTTCCCCGATACCAGACGAGTCGAGCACGAGCGACAACGTGGAGAATAAATGATGGCTGACTTCAACTTCAGTGTCTTCGCCGGAGCAGCGGCGACCACCGTGGCTGATACGACGCTGGCCGACGTGCTCGATTCCGCCCTACGTGCAGCTGACCAGACACCCCGGTGGGATGTGACGACCAGCGACTTCTGGTGCAGCGTGAACCCCAAGGGTGGTCTCGGGAGCTCACAGGGATGGAAGCTCCACCTGTCGGCGACGCCGGCGTCGGCCGAGACGGTTCTCACTCGATCCCTTCCGACGCTGCTCGCAGGAGGTTCCGCCTTCAAGTTCGCGAGGACCACGTCGCACGTTGCCCAACTGAACGGTCGTAACACCTCGCGCGGACACTCCGGGAAGTTCATCACCGTTTATCCGGAAGATGATCAGGAAGCCGTTCGACTCGCCGAGGCGCTGCATCAGGCGACCGCAGGTCTGCCGGGTCCGCGGGTCCTCTCGGACCGACCCTATGCGCCGGGCAGCCTCGTCCACTACCGGTACGGGGCATTCGTCGAGGAGCGGCGGCTCGGCAACGACGGACTGTACGCCTGGGTGATCTTCGATCCGGACGGCAATCCCGTGGAGGATCGTCGCGTCGGCAGCTATCTACCGCCGTCGTGGGTCCCGTGCCCGTTTCCCACTCCCGTGAGCGACGGTGCCGTGGGCACGAAGAACAGCGAGGAAGGCATCCTGATCGGAGATCGTTTTCTGGCGCGAGAGGCGATCCGCCATACCAACAAGGGCGGGGTCTATCGGGTGGTCGACATCCGAGACGGTGGCGACGCCATCGTCAAGGAGGCACGTCCCCACGTCGAGGCAGACGAGGCAGGCGAAGACGTGCGGGACATGCTCCGAGCCGAAGCCCGAGCGCTCGAGAAGATCGGGCCGCTCGGCGTGGCGCCTCGGTTGTTCGAGCTCTTCGAGCAGAGCGGCCACCTCTTCCTCGCCGAAGAGCTCGTGCCGGGGGTACCCCTGCACCAGTAGGTCCTCGACCGGATACGGGACAGCGGATGGCACCGCCACATTCCGGAGACCGTGGATATGGCCGGCCGCCTGGTGGATCTCATGGAGGTGGCCCACCAGGCCGGCGTCATCCTTCGCGACTTCAATCCGAACAACATCATGGTGCGTCCCGATGGGGAACTGCGGCTCATCGACCTGGAGCTGGCGGTGGCGGCGGGCGACAAGGATGAGAAGCTGACCCGCGCGGGCACGCCGGGCTACGTCGCGCCGGAGCAGATGAAAGGTACGCGTGCAGCCTTCGCAGCCGACTACTACAGCCTCGGCGCCACTCTCTGTTTCGTGGCTACCGGTACCACCCCCAGCTTCCTGGGCGAGGAGCCGGAACCCCGGCCGCTGCGGGAGCGCCTGGACGAGTGGCTGACGGTACGCGCAGCGGCGCCTGATCGACCCGACCTCCGGATGCTGATTCTAGGGTTGATGGACGACGTGCCCGAGCGCCGGTGGACGACGGCCGACGCGAGGACCGCCCTGTCGGTGGCGCGGAAACCCTCCGAGCGACGGTCCTCGTCAGCGGCGCCTGAACCGGACGGTGACGGTGGCCGGCTGGACGACGAGCACTGGGGTCACGCCGTCGAGGGCGTCGTGGGGTACCTCCTCGCGACGATGGACGCACGCAACAGCGAGCGGCTGTGGCCTGGGTCCTGCGCTCACGGGGCGCCTGATCCGTGCTCTGTCCAACTCGGCGCCGCAGGCGTCATCGGGGTGCTCACCCGATGTTTCGAGCTCACCGGCGACGAGCGGCTGCCCGAAGCGATCGCCACCGCAGGGGGATGGGTCATCCAGCGGTTGCGCGCAGATGCGAAACGACCCCCCGGGCTCCACTTCGGTGAGGCGGGTATCGCCTGGTCGCTGTACGAGGCCGGACGGGCGATCGACGACGGTCGGCTCACCGAGCAAGGACTCGCACTGGCCCGCACGCTTCCGGTCTCCTCGCCGAACCCGGACATCACCCACGGCACCGCCGGGATCGCGCTCACGTTCCTCCAGCTCTGGCTCCGCACGGGTGACGACGAGTTCGCTGCGCGCGTAGGCGAGTCGGCCGACCACCTCATCACAGCGGCCGTCGAGGAACCGGGTGGCCTCATCTGGGGGACACCTGCCGCGTTCGAGTCACGCCTCGCCGGCGGGCGCTACTACGGCTTCGCCCACGGCACCGCCGGTGTGGGCCATGCCCTCCTCGCCACGGCGCTCGCCACCGGTCGGTCCGACTGTCTGGAGCTCGCCACCCAGGCAGGCGAAACCCTCCTCGCCCACGCCTGGGTCGAAGACGGCACCGCCCTCTGGCCTAACGGTCCGGAGAAGGACGCCACCACCGCGCCGTACTGGTGCCACGGATCGGCGGGGATCGGCAGCTTCCTCATCCGGTTGCATCGCGCCACCGAGGACAGCCGGTTCGAGAAGCTGGCTCAGATGTCCGCCCAGGCGGTCATGGAGAACTCGTGGCGGGCTGTGCTCGGGCAGTGCCACGGGCTCGCGGGTAACGGTGAGTTCCTGCTCGACCTGGCCGAGGTGGTCGACCGCCGACGGTACGAGGCCCTGGCCCACCAGCTGGCCCGGATCATCTTCGCCAGTCGCGCTCATCGGGACGGCCATGTCGTCTTCCCCGACGAGCACGGAGGCCTCAGCGCCTCGTGGGCGGACGGTGTGAGCGGGATTCTCGCTTTCCTCCTGCGGCTCCGGTACGCCTCGCCCCGGCTGTGGATGGTCGACTCACTGCTCGATAGGAGTCACCGGCCGTGATTCCAGCGATGATCAACCCAGTCCGGCCGGAGGCCGCGCCCGTCATACCCGACCGCTACAACTTCGCTTTCTCGGAGAACGGTCGCCACAGCGTGTGCCTGCTGCGGCGCGGTGACGACGATGTCACCCTCGAGAGCTGGACGCTCACCGCGGAACCGGCCGTCGGTCGGTCGATCCCCGCCGTCGAGGTCACCGAAGCGACCAACACACTACCCCTCGACGACGGCCGGATCCTGCTGTTCCGGAGCGACGCGACGGACCCCACTCATCCCCACGATCTCGTATTGCTGCAGCCGCAGGGCGACGGCTTCGCCGAGCACCGGCTCGGCGAGATCTCGGCGCTGCTCGGAGGTTATCTCCTGTCGAGCCCCAGCGCCGCTCAGGTCGCGTTCGCTGTCACGCGCGACGATGCGGAGCACTCGACGATCTGGCGGCTGTCGGCGTCACCGCCGTGGATCGAGCGCGTCGTACAGGTGCCCGGATGCCTCTCCGGTGGTGTGTGGCTCGATGGCGATGCCGGTGTGCTGGCGGCGAACCTGATCTCTGAGAGCCACCGTTGCAGCGGTATCGTCGTCGACCTCGCCGAGGGGTCCTGGCGGCGCATCTGGTCGGTGTCCGACCGGAGCACCGATCGGATCGTGCTCTACAGCCCCCGCTCGACACTGCTGGTCGTCAGCAGCAACGCCGCCGGTGAGGAACGGCTCGGCTGGGGCTGGCTCGGCGAGCGGACCGTGCACTTTCCCGATGCCCTGCACCGGCCGGGCTATGTCCGTCGCGCGCTGGCGCTCGACAGCGCCGGGGAGCGACTGCTGGTCGAGGAGAGACACGGGGCGGTATCCCGGCTGTTCACCTACACCCCCGCCGACCAGGGTCTCCAGCAGCTCGACGGCCCCCAGGGCACCGCTTCGTCGCCGGCGTCATGGGTCGGCGACCTCATCCGGTTCCGGTTCTCGACCCCGGACCATCCGCCCACGCTCGCCACCGTGCGGCTCGCGGCGAAGCCCCGATGGTCGTTGAGCCGGACCGGTGAACCCGTCGACCAGGCCGCCTGGGCGCCGGCCGAGCTCGTCGAGCTCCAGGGTCCAGCAGGGCCGATCGAGGCGGTCGTGTACGGAGGGCCGCGCTGGCGGCAGTGCCGGCACCTCGTGGTCGCGCTGCACGGCGGTCCGCTCTCCTTGTGGCGTTTCGAGTTCGACCCGCTCTTCCAGTGCCTGGCAGCGGCGGGCGTGGCCGTGGTGGCGCCCAACTACCGCGGCAGCACCGGTTACGGTGACGACCATCTGCGAGCGGCGCTCGCCCACTGGGGCGGACCCGACCTCGACGACGTCCTGCACCTGGGTCGGGATCTCGGCCAGGACAGAGCACGCCGTGGGCTCCCGAAGCCCGTCGTGCTGGGAGCGAGCTACGGGGCGTTCCTGGCGCTACTGGCGGCGTGTCACCAGCCGGCGACGTGGTCGGCGTGCGTTGCCCTCGCACCATTCCTGTCCGGGCCACGGTTGCACGAGAACGCACGCGGTGCCGCAGTGCGGGATCGGGTAGCAGCACTGGGTGGGCTCGTGCACGGCGACGATGCCGCGGGGCCTCGAGACGTGCTGGCGGTCTGCTCGTCGCTCTCGGCGCCGTTGCTCCTGATTCACGGTACTCGCGACCTCACGATACCCGTGGAGGAGTCGAGGACGCTGGCGCGCCGTCTTTCCGGATCAGGAAGGACGCAAGGCGCCGACTTCGAGTACCTCGAGGTCGACAGCGATCACACGGGGGTGGCTTTGGCTCAGCGTAACGCGCTGCGCCAGAGGGTTGTCCGCTTCTGCCGCACCCGGCTCAGGCCGGGGCGAGACGTGGACGATTCGAGAACATCATTCACTCACAACGAAAGGACATGAATCTCATGCAGCTTGACAACTTCGATCTGGTGGCCTCCCTGCAGGCACTGCCCGAGACCAACCCTATCGAGATCGACGGCATCCAGCTCGGCGGCCGGACCTGTGTGGCCGCGTGCGTCGGCGTGCTGACCGTCAACGTCCCCACCGTCTGCGTCGGGATCACCTGCCAGTAAGACGACGTAGCCGGCACCACCACGTCCGTCGCTTCCGGTGACTGACTGAGTGGGAGCCGGGCACGGAGGCGGTCATCGTC
>JALYQB010000007.1 GCA_030856045.1 Actinomycetota bacterium | reverse complement strand
TCGGCGCGTACACCGGGTCCGAGACGTTGTGGTAGCGCATCGCGCCGTCCTTGCTGTAGCTGTGCACGGGCGAGCGCGGCGCGTTCACCGGCAGCTGCTTGTAGTTCGCACCGATGCGGTACCGGTGGGCGTCCGCATAGGAGAACAGCCGGGCCAGCAGCATCTTGTCCGGACTCGGGCCGATGCCCGGCACGAGGTTGTTGGGCTCGAAAGCCGCCTGCTCGATCTCGGTGTGGTAATCGGTCGGGTTGCGGTCGAGGGTCATCCGGCCGACCTCGATGAGCGGGTAGTCATCGTGCGGCCACACCTTGGTCAGATCGAACGGGTTGAACCGGTAATTCCTGGCGTCCTCGAACGGCATGATCTGCATCTTGAGGGTCCAGCTCGGGAACTCGCCTGCGGCGATGTGCTCGTAGAGGTCGCGGGTGTGGTAATCGGTGTCCGCCGATGCCATCTGGTCGGCCTCGTGCTGGGTGAAGCACTCGATGCCCTGATCGCACTTGAAATGGTACTTGACCCAGTATCTCGCTCCGGCTGCGTTGACCCACAGGTAGGTGTGCGAGCTGTAGCCGTTCATGTGCCGCCAGGTACGCGGGATCCCGCGGTCGCCCATCAGCCAGGTGACCTGGTGCGCGGACTCCGGTGACAGCGTCCAGAAGTCCCACTGCATGTCGTGGTCGCGCAGGTGGTTGTCCGCGCGGCGCTTCTGCGAGCGGATGAAGTGCTGGAACTTCATCGGGTCCTTGATGAAGAACACCGGGGTGTTGTTCCCGACCATGTCGTAGTTGCCCTCGGTGGTGTAGAACTTCACCGCGAAGCCGCGAGGGTCGCGCCAGGTGTCGGGGCTGCCGCGCTCGCCTGCGACCGTGGAGAACCGGATCAGCACGTCGGTGGTGGTGTTCGGCTGGAACACCGCGGCCTTGGTGTAGGCGCTGACATCGTTCGTCACCTCGAACCGGCCGAAGGCGCCGCCACCCTTAGCGTGCGGCTGGCGCTCCGGCACGCGCTCGCGGTTGAACTGCGCCATCTGCTCGATGAGGTAGTGATCCTGCAGGAGGATCGGTCCGTCCGGGCCCGCGGTGAGCGAGTGCTCGTCGCTCGCGACCGGGATACCGGCGTCCGTCGTCGTCGGCTTGGGCTGCGTGTCGGTCACTGCCGTGCCTCCTCGTGGTGGTGGACTTCACGTGTGGGACGTCCCGCGGTGCTGCACCCGGGGCACCGGCCCCAGAACACCACCTCGGCCTCGTCGACCACGAAGCCGTGGTCGTCGACGGGGGTGAGGCAGGGCCGGGCGCCGACCACGCAGTCGACGTCCTCGGTCCGGCCGCAGCCGCGGCACACGAGGTGGTGGTGGTTGTCGCCGGCGCGGCGCTCGAACCGGGCGGGGTGGCCTGCGGGTTCGATCCGCCGCACCAGCCCGACGCCGGTGCACGCGCCAAGCACATCGTAGACGGCCTGGTGGGACACCGCGCCGATCCGCTGCCGCACCCCGCGCCCGATCGCCTCCGCGGTCGAGTGGGGGTGGTCGGCCAGCCAGCTCAGGACTGCCAGCCGCGGCGTCGTGACGCGCAACCCGGCGGTCCGCAGCGCTGCACGGTCATGGTCGTCGGTGGCCCTGGCTGAATTCACGATGGCCCCACTGTGGCGCATTCTCTGGACTCAGTCAAATCTTGGGACACCGCCATCGATGCGGGCTACCGACGCACCTCGCCCGCCGGTAGCCGGGTCAGCTCAGCGGCGATCTCGCGCAACGCCTCGTGCGCCCGGTCGGCCAGCGGACGCAGCGCAGCCAGCCGGGCGACCGCAGCCGGGTTCGGCACGATGGCAGGACCCGCGGGGACGACGGCGGCAGCCGCGGTAAGGCTGTCGAACGCGCCGAGCGCCCGCCAGCCCAGCAGCGCGGCGCCGAGCCCTGACCCGTCCGTGGCGTCGACGACCTGCACCGGCTCCCCCAGCGCGGCCGTGAGCGACGCCGTCCACGCCGTGCTGCGCAGCGCACCGCCGGTGGCCCGCACCGACTCGACGGGTGACCCGGCGTGCACGACGGCGTCCCGGACCATCGCCAGCCGCAGGCACACCCCGTCCAGCAGCGCGCGGACGAGGTGCTCCCGTCGGTGGTCGCGGCGCAGCCCGAGCAACGTGCCGCGCGGCGTCGGGTCCCAGTACGGCGCCCGCTCGCCGAGCAGCGCGGGCAGCGCCAGCAGTCCGGTGGAGCCGGGCGCGACGCCGGCCGCCTCCGCCAGCAGGTCCGGCAGGTCCGCGCCGAACAGCTCCGCCGCCCACTGCGCGACGACACCACCGTTGCTCACCGCGCCGCCGATGACCCAGGTGTCGTCGGCCAGCAGGTAGCAGAACGTGCGGGCGTCGACGGCGGGGCTCGACGCCGCCACCCGCAGCGCGCCGCTGGTGCCCAGCGACACCGCCGCGGTGCCGGGCACGACCGCGCCGACGCCGAGGTTGGCCAGCGGCCCGTCGCCCCCGCCGACCACCACCGGCAGTCCGGCGGGCAGCCCGGTGCGCGCCGCGGCGACCGTGTCCAGCGCGAGGACCTCGGTGGGTTCGACCAGCTCCGGCAGCTCGCCCGCGGTCAGCTCCGCGGCGGCCAGCGCGGCCGGCGACCAGCCACGGGTGGACATCGCGAGCAGTCCACTCGCCGAGGCGATGGAGCGGTCGGTAACCAGCCGGCCGACGAACGCCGCGAGCACCGAGTCCTTCGCGGCGCACCAGCATGCCACCCCGGCGCGCTGCTCCGGCTCCTCCTCGGCGAGCCAGCGCAGCGTCACCAACGGTGACATCGGGTGTACCGGGGTGCCCGTCTCTCGGTGCAACGCAAATCCCGCCGGTTCGGCACGCAGCCGCCGCGCCGCCCCCGCCGCGCGGGTGTCGGCCCAGATGTAGACCGGGGTGACGGGCTCGCCGGCACGGTCCATGCCCAGCAGGCTGTGCAGCGCGCCGCTGAACGCCAACCCGGCCACGTCCCGCCCCGCGACGGCGCAGGTTTCCGC
>JALYQB010000099.1 GCA_030856045.1 Actinomycetota bacterium | reverse complement strand
GACGCGGATGTCCACTGGTACCACGAGCCCTACTTGTCGCAATGGCAGAAGCTCGTCGACAAGGGGGAGCGTGCCTGGCTCGTCCGCCCCCGACAGCTTGGGGCCGATCTCGTCGTGCGGTGGCGAGCGGAGGGGTTCGTCTCGCTGGCCGCGACGCACCTGGGCGAGGTACCCGCCGGGGCTGATCGCGAGCAGGTGCGCGGCGCTGTCGAGAACGGCTACCAGCACCTCGACTACTCCCAGCGGCTCTCGCTCGCCACCGAGTACCACGCCTTCCTGTCGGGCATGAAGGTCGACGACCTCATCGCCACCGTGGTCGACGACCACGTGCACGTCGGGGTCCTCACCGGCGACCCGGAGTACACCGGGGAGAGTGACGCCCGGCTGCGCCGGCCGGTGGCCTGGGCCGCCGGCGAACCGACCGCCGTCGCCGACCTGGCCGCGCCGCTGCCCGAGGAGCTGGCCCAGCAGGGCACGGTCGTCGACCTCACCGCTGCCCTCGCCGTGGTCTCCCGGCTGGTGCGCACCGAGCCCGACGAGCCCGACGAGGCCCCGCCGCAGCCGGACCCGGTTCCGCCGACCGGTCCGCCCCCGCTGCGCGCCGCCACGGCGGAGCTCGGGGCTCGGCTCCATACCGACGTGAACTGGTTGCAGCGCATCATCGACCTGCTCGCCGCCCGACAACAGATCGTGCTCTACGGGCCGCCCGGCACCGGCAAGACCTTCGTCGCGCGGGCGCTCGCCGCCCACCTCGCCGAGCCCGACGCCGTGCGCCTCGTCCAGTTCCACCCCTCGTACGCCTACGAGGACTTCTTCGAGGGTTACCGCCCGACCGAGGATGGCGGGTTCCGGCTGCATCCCGGACCGATGCGGGCGCTGGCCGCGGAGGCTCGGGCGGACCGCGAACGCGTCTACATCCTCATCATCGATGAGATCAACCGCGCGAACCTGGCCAAGGTGTTCGGGGAGCTGTACTTCCTACTGGAGTACCGCAACGACGCGATCCGCCTGCAGTACTCGCCGCAGGACTCCTTCACGCTCCCGCCCAACGTCTTCCTCGTCGGCACCATGAACACCGCGGATCGCTCGATCGCGCTGGTGGACACGGCCATGCGGCGGCGCTTCGCGTTCGTCGAGATGCATCCCGAGGAGCCGCCGGTTCTCGACCTGCTGGCCCGGTGGCTGGCGGCCAACGGCAAGGACGGTGACGAGCGGGCCGGCTTGCTCGCCGCGCTGAACGCGGAGATCGGGGCGGAGGACCGGGACTACAAGATCGGCCCGTCCTACCTCATGACGCCCGACGCGGAGGCCGAGGGCGGACTCGACCGGGTCTGGGAGTACTCGATCCTGCCGCTGCTGGAGGAGCACTACTACGGGCGGCTCACCCGGCCGCAGGTGCGGGAACGGTTCGGCCTCGCGGCGATCCGCCGCGCGATCGCCCCGCCTGAGCCGTGACCATCACCCTCGCCGAGGACGACCGTGACGGCGTGACAACCGAGCTCGACGCGGCGCGCGCGGCCGCCCTGCACGCCACGCGACTCGTCGACGTCCTGCCCGTCGAACCCGGGCGCTGGCGGCTGCTGCCACGCGGGCGGGTCGGCGCCGTGAACCTCGACGGCGTCGATGTCGTCGTGACGCCGAAGGTCGGGATCGCGAGGTTGCTGTTCCTGCTGGGCTACGCGGCCGATCCCGGCTTCCGGCCGGACGAGGTCGAGGGCGTACCCGACGACGAGCTGTGGCCCGCGATCGCCGAGACGCTGTGTCACCACGGCGAACGGGCCCTCGGACGCGGGGTGCTGCAGGGCTACGTCACCGAGGAGGACGCCCTCCCGCTGGTCCGGGGGCGTATCCGGGTCGCCGACCAGATCGCGCGGCGGCCCGGGACGCTGCTGCCTCTGGAGGTGCGCTACGACGAGTACTCGGTGGACGTGCCGGAGAACCGGATCGTGCGTACTGCGCTACGGCGGATGCTCACCGTGCCGCGGGTCCGGGCGGCGCTGCGCTCCCGGCTCGGTCACCTCGACGGGCGGCTCGACGGTGTGACGCCGCTGGTGGCCGGTGCACCAGTCCCGCAGTGGCGTCGCACCCGACTCAATGGCCGCTACCACGCCGTCCTGCGGCTCGCGGAGCTCGTCTTGCGCCACCAGTCCTTCGAGATCGGACCGCAGGGCCTGCGGGTGGCGTCGTTCGTCGTGGACATGGCGAAGGTGTTCGAGGACTTCGTCGCCACCGCGCTGCGCGAGGCGTGGGCTGCGCGGCCCGGCGCGACGCGGCCGCAGTACCCGGCCACGCTCGACGTCGAGGGCGACATCTCGATGAAGGTCGACGTCGTGCACACCGTCGACGCCCGGCCCCGGATCGTCGCCGATGCGAAGTACAAGCTCGAATCCGCCGGCGGCCGATACCCGAACGCCGACCACTACCAGATGCTCGCCTACTGCACGGCCCTCCAGGTACCGGTCGGATGGTTGGTCTACGCCAGCGGCTCCGGCGGCCCTGTCACCCGGCACCTCCGCGCCACGAACGTGACCGTCATCGAATACCCGCTGGACCTCGCCGTCCGGCCTGCCGAGCTGCTCCGTCAGATCGATAAGCTCGCCGCCGACACGTGGTCGCACCGACTTCGGTAGCCCCGCTGGGAGCCTCATCGCTCA
>JALYQB010000074.1 GCA_030856045.1 Actinomycetota bacterium | reverse complement strand
GTCGACGAGCGCCACGCGCGGCAGGTCGCCGACGGCGGGCTCGACGTCCCGCGGCAGCGCGAGGTCACAGATCGCGAGCGGCCTGGGGCGCTCCGCCCGGGCTGCGGCCACGTCGCTCACCGCGAGCACGGTCCCGACGGCACCGGTCGCGGTGATGACGACGTCGGCACCGCGCAGGGCCTCGGGCAGGTCGGCGAGGCCGGTGGCCCGGGACGGGGTCCCCTCGGCCTCGTTGACGGCGGCGAGGCGTTCCGCACCCGAGAAGGTGCGGTTCACGACGACGATCTCTGCCACGCCCGCGCGACGCAGCTGGGCGGCCGCGAGCGCACCCATGGACCCGGAGCCGATCACCACCGCACGCCGCCCCGCGAGGCCCTGCGCCGCGCCGGTGCCCCGCTGCAGCGCCGCGACCGCGTCGGCCAGTGCCTCGGAGACCAGGGACGCGCCCGCGGCGTCGATCCCGGTCTCGCCGTGCACCCGCTTGCCGACCCGCAGCGCGTGCTGCACGACCTCGTGCAGGGTGCGCCCCGTGGTCCCGGCGGCCACGGCGTCGGTGTACGCGGCGCGGAGCTGGCCCAGGATCTGCGGCTCACCCACCACCATGGAGTCCAGTCCGGCCGCGACGCGGAACACGTGCTCGACGCCCGCCCCGGCGTAGTGCACGTACAGGTGGTCGGCCAGCGCGACCACCTCGGCGCCCGCCTGCCGGGTCAGCACCCCGGAGACGTCCGCCAGACCGCCGTGGAAGGTCGCCACCACGGCGTAGACCTCGACGCGGTTGCAGGTCGACAGCAGCACCGCCTCCGAGACGTTCGGGCACTCGAGCAGCTCGGCGAGCACCTTGGGGCGGTCCTCGGCCTGCACCATGGCGCGCTCGAGCACGCCCACCGGGGCGCTGTGGTGGGACAGGCCCACGACGAGGAGGCTCATCGCGCCACGACCACGACGGGCTGCGCCCCGTCCGCGCGGCGCGCCTCGTGGAACGACAGCACCTGCATCTCCACCGCGAGGTCGACCTTGCGCACCTCGACGTCGGCGGGTACCTGGAGGACGACCGGGGCGAAGTTGAGGATGCACCGCACGCCGCCGCGCACGAGCAGGTCACACACGTCCTGCGCTGCCCCGGCGGGGGTGCATACGACGCCGATCGTCACCGAGCGCGCGGCACAGACCGTGGGGATGTCGTCGATGTGGTCCACCACCACCCGCCCGACCGGGACGCCCACGAGGTCGTCGTCGACGTCGAACAGCGCGGTGACCGGGAAGCCACGGCCGGGGAACCCGCTGTAGTTCGCGAGGGCGTGGCCGAGGTTGCCGATCCCGACCACGGCGACGCTGCGGTGGCGGGTGAGCCCGAGCAGCCGCTCGATGTGCTCGACGAGCAGCGCGGTGTCGTAGCCCACCCCGCGGGTGCCGTACGAGCCGACGTAGGAGAGGTCCTTGCGCAGCTTCGAGGAGTTCACGCCCGCGGCACCGGCGAGCTCCTCGCTGGAGATGGTCGTCACGCCCTGCTCGAGGAGGGCGGAGAGCACGCGCAGGTACACGGCGAGCCGGGAGACGGCGGCCTCGGGCACCGTGCGGGTGCGCTCTCTCGCGGCCGCGGCCGTCCCGTTCCCGTTGGTGACGGGGTCGGCGGGCGCCTGCGGCGGGACCCGCTCGCCGTTGCCTCGTCGCACCGTCATGCTCCTTCTCGGACCTGCGTGGGGACGCCTGCCTCGGGCCCGGACGGGCGGGCGGACGGCGCCAGGCCTCCACGGTAGCCGCTTGTGAACGCAGGAACAAAGTCCCGCAGGCAGGCGGCCGAGCTGCCCCCAACGCGGCATTGGGGGCACCGTGCCGCCCGGGACAGGCCGAGGGGCGGCTCCGTTGCGGAGCCGCCCCTCGGGGATCGTGCTGGTGCGCCGGCTCAGGCAGCCGGCGGCATGAGCACGGAGTCGATCACGAACACGGTGGCGTTCGCGGTCGGGATGTTGCCGCAGAGCACCATGTTCCCGTTGACCAGTGGCGCCTTCGGAGTGCCGGTGATCTCCACCATGCCGCCCTGCACGCTCATCACCGAACCCGCGGCGACCAGGCCCTGGGCGTCGTAACGCTGCGGGATCACGTGGTAGGTCAGCACGGTGGCCAGCTGACCCTCGGGCTCGGCCAGCAGCGTGTCGGTGATGCCCGGCGAGGACGCCTCGAGCTCCGCGAACGCGTCGTTCGACGGCGCGAACACGGTGTATTGGGTGTTCGGGGCGTTCAGGGTGTCCACCAGCTTGGCGGCCACGACGGTGTCCGCCAGGGTGCTCAGCAGCGGGTTGTTGCTGGCCGCGGTGCCCACCGGGTCATCGACCATGCCCTGAGGCGAGCCCTGGTCGGCCGGGTCGGTCGGCACTGCGGAGCAGCCCTCACCGATGATGTCCTCGATGGTGGTGACGCCCTCACCGGACGGGGCCGCCGAACTCTGCTCGGGCTCCGACGGAGCCGACGGAGCCGACGCCTCGTTGCCGCCGCCCGCGGCGGGCTCCTCTTCGCTGCCGCACGCGCCGAGCGCGACGGTCAGGCCGGCGAGAGCACCGACCGCAGCCAGTCGCTGGATCTTCCTCACAGAATCTCAACTCCTCGTTCAGGCTGCCCGGCGGATCCGGGCCTTTACCTCTGATGTTTCGGTAGATGGAGCAGGATGGTTCAGCCCGATCGGATCACGAGTCGGACACGACTGCGCCTCTGATCGAGATGGAGCTGTGACCTCAGAGGACGTTGAACCGGATCGTGTGCCAACCCGTCGCCCCGTCGGGGATCGGCATGACACGCTCGGACGTCTGGGTGTAACCGGACTTGTCGGTCGCCCGCACCTCGGCGGTATGCAGTCCGGGCTGCAACCCGGGCACCGGGAGCTTCCACATGCGCCACGTGTCGGTGTTGACCTCAGTGGACAGTTCGGCCGGCATCCAGGCACCGCCGTCGACGCGGACCTCGATCCGCTCGATCCCGATGGGCTGCGCCCACGCGATGCCGGCGCACGTCACCTGGTCCGCGGGCACCCGCTCGAACGAGCCGGGACTGTCGATCCGGGACATCGTCTTGATCGGCCCGAACCGCCCCCAGCTGCGGGGCTCCTGCACCCAGTAGGCAGTCTGCTTCTCGAACGTCGTCAGCTCCATGTCGACGATCCACTTGGTCGCCGAGATGTACCCGTAGAGACCGG
>JALYQB010000036.1 GCA_030856045.1 Actinomycetota bacterium | reverse complement strand
GACGTACTCCTTCTCGATCCGGACCATCGGCAGCTCGCGGCGTTCGGTGCTCAGCGCGTCCCGCGCCCTGGTCGCCGCCTTCTCCTTGACCAGCAGCTCCCTGCGGGCGGCGAGCCATTCCTCGCGGGACACCACGGCGGGCAGGTTCATCGTTCCTCCTTCGGTGACGGACATGTCGTCAGCACGTCTCGGAAGTAAGGACACGCCGTGGACCACAAACTCATCGGTTCTCGCGACGCACTTCCGCCCCGAGCGCGCGCTGCGCCCGGCGCGCCGGATCCGGTCCGCACCGCGTGGTGGACCGGGGCGGCACGGCCGACCTCACAGATGAGTTCGCAGCCCCAGCACCGTCCTACTCCCGGAAGCACGAAGCACGTCACGGCTCCGACGGAGCGTGACGCCGGCACCCGGAGGCAGACATGCAGAAGATCAACCCATCGTTGTGGTTCGACCACGAAGCCGAGGAGGCAGCCAACTTCTACGTCTCGGTCTTCACCGACTCCCGGATCGTGCACGTAGCCCGCTACGGGTCAGCAGGCCCCGGCCCGGCGGGCAGCGTCATGACCGTGGACTTCCAGCTGCGTGGGCAGGATTTCAACGCGATCAACGGTGGCCCGCAGTTCACGTTCACCGAGGCGATCTCGCTGCTCGTGAACTGCGAGTCACAGGACGAAGTGGACGAATACTGGGAGAAGCTCTCCGATGGGGGCCAGAAGGGCCCGTGCGGCTGGCTCAAGGACAGGTACGGCCTGTCCTGGCAGATCGTTCCCACCGCGCTGGGTGAGATGATCGCGGACCCGGACGAAGCCAAGTCCAGCGAGCCATGAAGGCGATGCTGCAGATGACGAAGCTCGACGTAGCGGAACTTCGCCGGGCGTACGACGGGAGGTGACCGAACGGACGCCGACACGTACCTACCCGGCGCCCACGGACCGCAGCGCCCCTGGCTGACGGCCGCCGAGCCGGTCGAGCCTCGCCGACGTCGCCGCGTCGGCAGGCAGGTAGACCACCAGCCGTTGACGGTCGGCATCGGGAAGCTCGAGCGTCTCGAACGCCAGCCGAAGCAGACCTGCCTCGGGGTGCGCCAGTCCCGTGACCCCGGTGCGCTGTCGCACCACGGCGGCGCGCTCCCAGCGGTCGGCGAAGTCGGCGCCTGCGGTGCGCGCGAGCCGATCGGCGAGGATGTGCGCGTCGCCACCCGGCTGGCGCAGCTCCGCGCGGAGGTTGGCGACCTGCTCGTCGGCGACGTCGTCCCAGTCGGGGTAGGCGGCGCGGGCACGCTCGTCGGCGAACGTGAACCACAGCAGGTTCGGTTCGTCGCCGTCGAGGATGCCGAGCGGGCGCGCCAACCGGTCGTAGCCGTCGGTCCAGGCCAGCAGATCGGCCAGGTGGTTGAGGACGAAGGCCGGGGCCGGCTCGAGCCGCTCCAGCATCGCCTGCACGGTGGGACGCACCGCGCGAGCGGCCTCCCGCGCCTGGGGGCACAGCTCGGTGCCGTTGCTGAGCACGGCCAGCGTCTGGAGGTGATCACGGTCGTCGTCGCCGAGCCGCAGCGCATCGGCGATCGCCGCCAGCACCTGGGCCGACGGGTGGGTGTCGCGACCCTGCTCGAGCCGGATCAGGTAGTCGACGCTGACACCGGCCAGTGTGGCCAGCTCGGCGCGCCGCAGCCCCGGCGTTCGCCGCCGTGCACCGACGGGCAGGCCGACCTCCGCGGGGCTCACGGCCTCACGCCGGCTGCGCAGGAACGAGCCCAGCTCCCCTTCGATCACGCACCCAGTGTGCCAAGCCGCGCCCGCTTTGTGGGGGCCCCGGCAGGGCCAGCCTCCGCGCGGTCTCCCTCGGACCGCATCCGGGTCGCAGGATCGCTGACATGACGACCACCGCCCCTTCCGTTCCCCCGCTCGCCCAGGGCACCTGGGCCCTCGACACCGACCACACCTCCGTCGGCTTCGCCATCCGTCACCTCGGCGTCGCCAAGGTGCGCGGCCGCTTCGGCGACGTCACCGCCGATCTGGTCATCGGGCCGACCCCCGACGACTGCCGGGTCACCGCCACCGTGGCCCTGGCATCGGTCGACACCGGCAACGCCGACCGCGACGCGCACCTGCGCTCCGCAGAACTCCTCGACGCGGCGCGCCGGGCGACGATGTCGTACCGGTCGACGCGATTACGGGGCGAGGGCAACGAGTGGGCCGTCGAGGGCGACCTGACGATCGGCGACGTCACGAGGCCGCTCACGCTCGCCGTCGAGCTCGGCGGCGTCGAGACCTTCTTCGACGGAACCCGCCACGCCGGGTTCGAGGCAACCGGCGAGATCCGCCGCAAGGACTACGGCCTCGGCTTCGGCGCCCTCGGTGCGATGTTGGGCGACGTCGTGACGATCGAGCTCGACCTCGAGTTCGTCGAGCCGGTCGGATCGTAGATGCCGACAGCGGTTCCGGCGAGGGAAGGACGCGCAGAGCATGTCCGAACTGATGATCCGCTACCGGGTCAAGCGTGATCAGGTGCAGCGGAATCTGGAACTGCTCCGCGCCGCCTACGAGGAACTGGAATCCACGCGGCCGGAGGACCTTCGCTGGGTGAGCTACCAGCTCGAGGACGAGGTCACCTTCGTGAGTCTGGTCGGAGGCGGGGCGGACCCGGGAGCGCTGGCGCAGCTGCCGGCGTTCCGGCGTTTCCGGTCGACCCTCGACGAGCGGTGCGACGAGCTCTCGGTGATGACCGAGCTCCGCGAGGTCGGCTCGTTCCGCTCTCGCTGACGCCGGTGGAGTTCATGGGCAGTAGAGCTCAGTTCCGCGGGTCGCGCCACATCGGCCACAGCGAGGGCCCGTCCGGCAGCACGACCTCGCTCACGACCTCGAACCCGTGCCGTGCGTAGAGCCGGCGGTTGAGCGGGCTGGTGGCCTCCAGGTACGCAGGCTGCCCCTCCCCGTCACACCGGCGCAGGGCGGTGGCCAGCAGCGCCGATCCGAGACCGCCACCGCGGCGGGACGCGTCGACGCCGAGGAAGCTCAGGTAGTTCAGTCGGCCTGCGGATGCTGCTCCTCCAGCAGGCTCACCACCTCGAAGATCCGCCCGGTGTCGGCGCCTGCGATGTGCTCGATCCGGCCCGCGAACTCCTCGGCGTCCTCGTCACGGATCGCCTGTTGCCCCGGCGGCGCCCACAGCGCGGCCCCCGTGATGGCGTCGCGGCCGTCGACCACCTCGCTGACGCCCAACGGCACGAACGCCTCGGTGAACAGCGCGAAGAAGGCCGGCAGCAGCTGCGACCGGCGCGCGGGGTCGGGGATCATCCAGGTGAAGACCGGATCGTCGGCGAACGCGCCGGCGAGGACAGCGCTGACCGCGTCGCCGTCGGCGGCGGTCGCGGTGCGGACGTTCCGCATGAGGGGGTGGTCATGAGCGTCCTTGTCCGTGTGGTGACCTGCAGCCGGAACGGCGGGAGCCCGGACCTCCCGTCGTGAGGCGGCCCCTCCGGTACCCGGCGGCTCGGGCCTTACACCCTTCCACCCAGGTCGGTAGCGTGGCCGCCGGGCGGCGTCGAGACGCCCAACCCGCACAATCCTCCCGTTGTCCTCCCCTTCGACGTCGCCGCGCACGCCGTACCACCCGCTGACCTGTGGTGACACGCTCCACATCCATGATCGACGTTGACCCACGGTGGCCATGACCTGGTGGGTGGCCTCACTACGCGACCACGACACCCACCTCGCCCGGAACCACACCGACGACACCGTCACCGCCCTGTGCGGCGGGCAACCCTTCCGGCCGCTGGTCCGACTGGCCGGGCAACCCCCCGATCCCCAGCAGGTCTGCCCGCAGTGCGCGCAACACGCCCGGCGAGCTCATTCAGCGGACTGAGCGAGACTGAAGCCACCAGCCTCGTCACCCTCGATGATGACGACGTATCCGCTCACTGCTGTGTCCTCCCGATACCGGCCAGCTTCAGGATGCTCTTCTCGGTCATCGGCCGCACCCGCGCGACATGATCAACTTACGCTAAGTGACATTGGGTGCTGATCCCCTTGTTCAGTCGGTGACGGTCGGGGCGCGGAGTCGGTAGTGTCTGCTCACCCGGTTGTGGTGGCCGGCGGGGGAGGTGCGGTGGCCACGGTCTTCGTCAGTCATGCCAGCGAGGACCTCGCGCTGGCCCGCGAGGTGCACCAGTGGCTGACCGACGCCGGCCACGAGGTGTTCCTGGCCCAAGACCTGCGCGACGGCATCGCTGTCGGCGAGGAGTGGGAGCAGCGGCTACACGACGAGCTGCGACGGGCCGACGCGGTGCTCTGTGTGGTCACCTCGGCGTCCCTGGCGTCCAGGTGGTGCACGGCCGAGGTCGCAATCGCCCGGTCGCGGGGCATCCGCCTGCTGCCCCTGCGGGCCGAACCGGGTGTGGCTGACCCACTGCTGAAAGCTGTCCAGCACACCAACCTGACGCGGGATCCGGTTACGGCCCGTACCGCACTGATCGAGGCGTTGCGCCTGGTCGACGCCGCCTGGCCGGACGATCGTTCCCCGTTCCCGGGGCTGCGGCCGTTCGAGATCGACCAGCATCGGGTGTTCTTCGGCCGCGCCGAGGAGATCGGACAACTCGCCGGACTGCTGCGCTCCCCCGCCGAGCGCGCTGAGGGTGCGGCGCTGCTGGTGGTCGGTCCGTCCGGGTGCGGCAAGTCGTCGCTGGTGAGGGCCGGACTGCGCCCGGTCATGGCCGGCGAGCCGGGTTGGCGGACGCTGCCGCCGATCGTGCCGGGGGCCGATCCGATCGCGGCGCTGGCCCGGGAACTCGCCGCCACGGCACGGCAGTCCGGTCTGGACTGGACGGTGGCCCACGTGCGACACCAGCTCGACCACGGGGGCCTGACCGGGCTGGCCGACGAGCTGCTGCTGGCCGCGCCGGACGCTCGGCAGCGTCGCCTGCTGGTCGTGGTGGACCAGTTCGAGGAACTGCTCACCCAGACCGGACCCGCGCAGCGAGCCCGGTTCGCCGAGCTGCTGCGCCCGGCGCTGACCGGTCCGATCCAGCTGGTGGCAACGCTGCGCCCAAGCCCTCTAGCCGACCCCGACCTGGCCGGGTTGCCGACGCATGTCTACCCACTTCGTCCGCTACGCCGCGAAGCGCTGCACGCCGTGATCGAGAAACCAGCCCAGCTGGCCGGGATCGAACCGGACGACGGCCTGGTGGACCGGCTCGTCGACGACACCGACAGCGGAGAAGCCCTGCCGCTGCTCGCGTTCACCCTCGCCCAGCTCGCTCGCGATGGACGGCGTCCGGGAGCGGTTCAGGCCGCGACGACGGTGAAGGCGTTGATCGCCGATGGCACCGGAATGGGATCGCCGCGCTCACGCATGACCGCCAAGTGGCCGGCAATCGCTTCACGCATCAGGGCGACGCATTCCTCGTAGGTTCCCGCGGCGGCAACACAGCCCAGTAGGTCGGGGCTCCATGCGCTGAAGCCACCAGCCTCGTCACCCTCGATGATGACGACGTATCCGCTCACTGCTGCGTCCTCCCAATACCGGCCTGCCTCAGGATGCTCTTCTCGGTCATCGGCCGCAACGTCTCACTCGGCTTGCCAGCCACCGTGGCTGTACCCGGCTTGGTCGCATGGCGGTAGTGCCGATGACTGCCTCGAACCCGAACGAGATACCACCCGTCGGCCTCCAGCAGCTTGATCATCTCACCCACCTTCGTTGGCATGGGAGCACCCAAGCAACAAGGACCGACAGAACGACCCGGTCGGCAACCACGATCCTCGCCAAGAGCGTGGCGCTGATGGCCAACGGCTTGCTCTCCCACACCGAGCGCAGGTAACGGGCCTTGATCTCGCCACGGTCGCTGCGGATCAGCTCTCGGGAGTGCCTGCGCCCTCACTCCCGTTCGGCGGCCGCCGGCCAGATCACCGTCACCGGTACGCCGCGGTCGTTGGCCGCGTCCACCACGTCGGCGGTGCCGCCGTAGCCGCGTGCGGGCTGGCCGTCCCACACGGCGTACAGCTCGTCGGCCTGCTCGATCATGCGCAGTGAGGCGTCCATGTGCGCCTGAGCACCGGACTCGCGATGGTCAAGCCTGATCACGTCCGAGGCGCGCGCCATGAGCGCGTCGTAGGTGGCGTGGTGGCTCTCGGGCAGGCCGTCGCGGTAGCCCTCGGCGGGCACGACGGCAACCAGCGTCCCGCCCGCGTCGAGCACCGCGCGGGCGAAGAGCGCGTCCGCGCCATCGGCGAGGCAGGACAGGCCGAC
>JALYQB010000004.1 GCA_030856045.1 Actinomycetota bacterium | reverse complement strand
CCGCCGATGACGAGTGTGTCCATCCCGGGGTAGCCGATCATCACCCCGGCCACGTCGCTCGGCGCGCCGTCGCCTTCGCAACGGCCACCTTGGAATCCGAGCCGCCGCGTCCCCAGAGCCAGCCGTTCTCGGTGATCCCGGAGGTAGGGGGATGGGTCCAGGCGTTCTCGTCACCGAAGGGCGCGGAATCCAGGCAGGCGTCCAGCACCCAGCGCGGCCCGGGGTGGTCGCCGTGGACCTCGGCGGTCAGGCCGACCGCGGCGCCGGTGCCGTCGCGCACGACGTCGGCGGGCAGGTCGTGCTCGCACATCCAGCGCGACAGCAGGTCGATGATGGGGTAGTAGGGGTCGATCCCGGCGCGGCTGGGGATGCGCACCAGCGCGCGGGTGAGCTCCAGAACGGATTCGTGGTCTTCCCTGGCCGAGGCCACGATCTGGGCGTGATCGGCACCGGCGTGCCGAGGGTCGGGACTCATGGTCACCCCTGCACTCCTTGACCGGGATTGACGTGGGGGCGTCTCGGCGCCGGCAGCGTCTGCACGGCTGTCGAGTTTTCGACGCGGCGGGCAGCGGCGTAACACTGGCGGGCGTGGTCGATCAGCCGCTCGGCGGCACCGGCGCCGAGCAGGACGCCGGAGTCGAAGGCTTCGGCTGAGGTGAGGCTCGGGATGGGCACGACAGCGGCGTGTTCGGAGGCGCAGAAGAACCGTTCGGGAGTGTTCAGCTCGTCAGTGATCACGCCAATGTGCAGGGTCTTCAAGCCGAGGCTGCGGTCGTGGGGGTCGCGCAGGTCCAGCAGCCGCAGCAGATGCTCGGTGAGGTCGGTGTGGCGGGGTGGTCCGAACAGCACCTCGGGTGGCTGGCCGTAGTAGTCGGTCAGCAGGGTCCGGTACCTGACGCTGGTGGTGTGCCGCCCCAGCTCCCATCCCGACAGCATGCTCCGCCGCACCCTCCTGAGCCAGGCCATCGCGCGGCTGCTCGGCGAGGCCGGATTCACTGTGCTCGCCGAGCCCGGAATCGCCCACCGGCATCGACTGCCCGGACCAGGCCTTGGCCGCCGAGAGCGCCCGGTTCGCGACGATCGACCAGAGGTGGTCAGCGCCGCTGGTACTGCGCTACAAATGCACCGACCCGGCAGACCTGGACCCGACTGGTGCGGGGACAGTCGGGCATCCGGGCTCGACGTTGGCGCAGGTCGGCGACCCGGACGAGACGCTGCGGCACGAACCGGGTGCCTGTGGTAGGTGTAGCGTGTTTACTCGGGATGCAAGTATGGTAAGATCACTTCGTTCGGCAGGCTCTGTTGTAGCTACATTTATCGTTTCTCTGTAGCAACTGCAACTCCAATATCCGCGAGTTCGGCACTCGATGCGGAGAACGCCCACCAGTCCTCGTCTTCTGGGCCGTCGCCAAGACAACACTTTTTCTCTACTCGCGGAGATAACGTACATATCTCAAGTACGTGGCCTGCTGCCGCATCGGGTCACGGATGGTGGGATCGACATTCGGGTGAGGCAACCCATGCGGATGTGACAGTCCAGTTTCAGATCAACCGAGGCGGATCATGGGTCAACGTCGGCGCGCCAGGAAGCAAACGCGTGGGACCAGGCGGCGGTTCGGCTAATCGGACGGCGGCTCGTGTTGAGTGTGCCAATGTGTCGTCTAACAATGGAGGAGCGTGATTGATGTCGATGTTGTCGGCTACGTTGATACTCCTGATAAGGAGACGACGCCCCCGCAAACACTAGAGTGCGGAGCTTGATCAGGTGGAACGTTAGAAAAGATCGTCGATGCGACGATCTTTGTCGGTGTGTACGGGTCGATCCGCTCGTACTCATGGACCACGCCAGAATTGTTGGAAGAAGATGTCTACAGCAAGCGCCAGCACCACCGAGACCGGATGATCACGACCTTGATCCGACCGACCATCACTGACCCTACCCAGCACTTCCAGCAAGTCAACGCACGCTCGGGCGACCGGTACCGAAACCACGGGTCCGGCTGGCGCGGGCACGGCGGTGTCAATGACAGACTGAACCACGACGAAGCTCCGGGACATGATCGGTGAGAGGATCACTGTCCATATCCGGAGCTTCGTCACCTCACCTCCCCGACACGCCGCACATGATCAAAGCGCATCAACCGGCGAGGACCCAGCTCACCCAATCTCGATCTTGGAACAGCCGTGGACGGGTAGTGGCGGACCGCCCGTCGGACCGAATCGGCGACCTCGTCTGGTAGGGCCGCAGCACTAAACTGACGCCGAGCGTGTGTTCGACTGCCAACGTCACTGCGTAGTCGATCACCGAAGGGGGCCAGCGGTACAGATCTGTCGATGGCGCGGGACTGGCCGAGCGCGTCGTCTTACTGGTATCCCGGCAGCAATCGACGGATGCGACACCTCGGCTGCGACCCCTTCCAGGGCATCGACTGGTTCGTCGAGGTGACGTCTGGCCACCCGCAGCACGAGGGGATGTACTGACCACGCGGCGTCGATTCGCTCGGCGAGGAAGCGGTCACGAAGGCCGCTGAGGGCGATGGCCGCCGCTAGTGCCGGGTCGTGGCGTTGATCAACGAGTCCGAGGCGTTCGACGGCGGTGGCAACCATCGACGCCGGCACCGGCGCGCCGTTCAGCAGGAGCGCAAGTTGGAGCACTACCCGCTGCGGCGCTGTGAGTTCGGCGATGGTAGAGCGGAGGACGTCGTCAACGGCCATCATGTCCATCACGTTGGCCAGTCGAGTGAGGACCTGTTCGTACGAGATGATTCCGTAGCCGTCGCGGAGGACCCGGCCGATGTCGGCAAGGACACCGGCGTGGCCGCTCACCAGTTCGAGGATACGGTCCCTGGCCAGCCGCTCGTCAGTGCCCCGTGCGGGTCGCAAACGCTCCAGGAGCACGGCAGCGTCGAAACTTGTTAGGCCGCCGATTTCGACCAACGGCACCAGCCCAGAAAGGCGCCTCTGGTCACTGATCAAGACGGTGTGTACCCCCGGACCTGCCGGTAGCACGAGATCATGAACGGTTGAAGGATCGAGATCGCTCGGGACGTCGTCGACAACCCAAAGTGTTGACCCCTCCTGAGTGCCGAGGTGATCCACAATGGCGCCCAGTACCCGATGGCGGTTGCCCGCTCCGACGTCGAGCCCGAGGAACTGCGCGATGTCGAGCAATTGTCGGTCATAGCCGGCTAGGACCTCCGACTCACTGCCCGCCAGATGCGTCCAGTACACACCGCCGTCGAAGGCGGCCCCGAAGTTCCACGCGTACGCGGAGACCAGGCTCGTCTTGCCGACGCCGGGCAGGCCGGCGACACAAACGACCGGTCCGCTGGACTTCTCCTGGCTCAATGGCAGGTCCGCGGCGAACAGCGCGCTGTGGATAGCCCACTGTTCCCGGTATCGCCCGACGAAGCCGACTGCACCAGCGATCCTCCCGTAGTTATGACGGGGTCGACGCCGCAACCTCACATCACCGATCACACCGTCGACGACTGCGACGCGGTCGCAGATCAGCCGAACCTGGTCGGACAGGGCGAGGGACGCAGACATGTACCGCGCGTCCGACAACTCGGCCGGAAATAGGTGGTCCTCATCTGGTTCGGGGTTGATGACGAGAATTCGCCCGATTGGATCGCCCTCGGCCTGGCCGGCCAGGAACGCGGCGGTCAGTTCGAGCTGGCACGACGGCCGTTCCGGGTAGGTACGCGAGTAGTAGACGACGAACGTCTTCGACGAGCGGAGTGCCTGCTCGATCTGGACGGTAATCCCGCCGAAGTAGCCGATGTCGTCTTCATCGACGAACACACGCAACCCCTGTTCGCGCAGGCGTGCGGTCAGACGCCGGCCCTGGTCGCGGTCGTTTCCTCCCAGCGACAGGAAGACGTCGTATCGGCCGTCGCCGGTCCCGCCGGTCACAGATGCCCAGCCCACGATGTGGCGCCGCCGTTGAACATGTGCGCCAGCACGAACCCGGTCAGCACGCCGACGACGCCCACCGCTACGACGCAGACCACGATGACCCACAGCCGCAGGCTCACCTGATCGCGCCAATGCCGGATGACCCTGATGGCCACCAGCCCCACCAGTACGAACAGCGTGGTGGCGCTGATCGCGATCGTGGTGGCCATGATGGTGCTCACGTAAGGTGAGACGAGCTGCTGGACACCGATCGCGACCCCTACGGCCGTCAGGAGCTTGACCAACGTGTTGACCTCGTCGTCCCCGGGTGACGGCGAATGCCGTCCTGCTGTCCCGTCCGCGCTGGCCCTGGCCATCGCGCACCTCCTTCACGATCGACATCTCCAGGATGGCGAATCAACGACGTGGTGGCCCGCGTAGCCGTTTGCGCGCTCAACCAGCAACACCACCCGGCGATCGGCGGCGACGGGAGTAGTCACGGTCGATGCACAATGAAGCGGTTCCCGTGCTCCTGGTTGGCGCTGACCCTGGCGGATGGTGGTACTCGACGTGACCGAACCGACCTTCGGATCGCGCCTTCGGCAGCTGCGCGAGGCGACGGGGATGAGCCAGCGGGCACTCGCCGGAAAGATCTTCCGGGACCATAGCCGGATCAGCCGGCTGGAAAGCGGCGACATCCCACCGACGGCCGAGTACGCAACCCTGCTCGACGAAGCGCTGGAGAGTACGCCCATCTTGGCCGACCTTGCGGCGGTAGAGGCAACTCGCGCACAGCAAGCACGGCGGCGGAAGCCGATCGGGCCAAGATCAGAGCTTCCTCCAGTGCCGGCCATCCTGTTGGGCCGCTCGAAGGAAGTTGCGGAGATCGTTGAGCGGCTGCGTCCCGACACCGCTGCCGGATACTCGCGGTCGGTTCGTGTCTGCCTGATCTATGGCATAGCGGGCGTTGGGAAGACGGCCTTGGCCGCCGTCGCGGCTGACCGCCTCCGAGATCACTTCCCCGATGGTCAGCTTTACCTCGACCTTTACGGGTATGCGACAAATGGGCCAGGTATGTCCATCGAGGAAGCACTCGAAGCTCTCCTGATACAGCTCGACGTTCCGGGGGGCAAGAGACGCGCGGGGCGGTTGAAGCTGGTGGCCGACCTCCGTACCCGGGTATCGGGGCAAGAGCTGCTCGTGGTGCTGGAAAATGTCTCAGACGCCGAGCACATCAGAGTGCTCGCATCGGCGTTGCCGGGAAGTACTGTGATCGTGACAAGCCGCAGACGCCTTACTGCGCCGGACGAGGTGTGCCGAGTCCCTCTCGGCGTCCTGTCCTTAGGGAACGCTGAGGAGCTGTTCGGGCTCATCGCGGGGCCTGGGGCGATCTTGCACCGCCGGGGGGCGCCGAGTGACGAGACTGTCCGGCAACGGATCCGGAATATCGTGCGGATGTGCTACCGGCTTCCGCTTGGTATCCACCTGATCGCTACCCGGTTCCGGGACAACGCGACCTTGACCTTGCACGACATTGAAACCACGTTGAGTCCCAAGGACAAACGCTTGGGTGAGATCGGCAACGGCGAACAGAACCTGGCGGAGGTCCTCGCCGCTGGCCACACGATGCTTCCGGAGCAGGAACGTATCGCTCTCGCGGCGCTGTCAGTCCACCCAGGTGTGCGCATCAACCGCTACTCCGCCGCGGTGCTCTTGGAAACCGGTCCGCGCGAAGCTGAGGGCATTCTCAATAGCCTGCTGCGGAGCTGTATGGTGGCAGACCACTCGGCCGGGACATACGAGTTCCACGACCCCATTCGGGACTTCGTCCGGCACGGACCTGCAGGCGTCGCCCCAACTGTCTCCCAGCGTCGCCAGCTCCTCCACGTGCTCTTCAACTACTACCTACGAACCGCCGCGGCCGCGGACCAACGGATCTCACCGGGGCGGATCCAGCTTGACCTGTCACGCATTCCGGAACCGCGAATCGGTCCCGATTTCGACTCTGACAAGGCCGCGCTCCGCTGGATCGGCACCGAACAGGAGAACCTACTGCCCCTGTGCTGCGAGATGCTGAACTGGGACTTCGCGGAGACCTGCTGGCAGTTCTGCTATTACCTGCGCGGATACTTCTACACCACGAGGCGGTGGGCATCCTGGGTACCCGTCTTCCGACTCGGCGTACAGGCTGCGGCCAAGTTAGGTCAGCGCAGCCCTGAGGGAATCATGCTCAACAATCTTGGCCTCGCCCTCGCCGAGAGCGGTGAACCAGACGAGGCCACGCGGTACCACCTCGACGCGAAGGCGGCCTTCGAGGCCGCCGGAGACCAGGCCGGCCAAGCCGTGGCCGAAGCGCACTGCGGCTGGGCACAGTATCTAAGACGAAATTATGGCGAGGCATATCGAAGTAATGCGAAGGCGCTTAGCTTCTTCCGTGCCAACGGCACTGCCTGGCACGTCGCCACAACGCTAGAGTCCCTGGCACACATCGTATGGAAGACCGATGACAGGGAGAACGCTGCGGCTTACTTCCGCGAAGCCCAGCGGATCTTCCTTGAACTCTCACTTACCGCCGATGCCGCCAGGATGGCGGATCAACTGCGTGCCCTTTCCGGCGACTGAGGGCGACGGTCTGGGTCAACGCGTGCCGTCAGGGAAGTGACGTCGAAAGCCGTCGCGCGCACTCGCTCGCGCCGAGCCACGAGCTCTTCCGGCGCGATCATGATGTGGTCCACGTCAGCATTTAGCCGTAACTCGCCGTTCACCAAGCCCGCGCCGCGCTCGTTGTGCCGTAGGAGCGGACGCAAGCCGGGCGGGCAGCAGGGGCATCCGGGCTCGAGCCGGCGCAGGTCGGCGACCCGGATGAGACGCTGCGGCACGAACCGGGACGCACGATGCCAACCGCTCCATCCCAGCCGACAATCGAGTCAACCGCCGCCTGAACAGGGGGCAGCGTGGCCGTACACCGTAGATCGAACCGCCGGGCTGTGCCCGGAGATCGGCGCGCCGCCGCCGGACCTGCCGGCTGGAGGTGAGCCCGGCGAGCGGCGGTGGCGGAGTCGCTGCTGTTCGCCCGCCTCCACTTGTGACGTGGTGAGCGATTGTTGTCGCCCGAGCGACAAC
>JALYQB010000753.1 GCA_030856045.1 Actinomycetota bacterium | reverse complement strand
ATGCCGACAAGTCGCCACTGACGCCCATGGTGACGCCGCGGAACACCCCCCGGCGAGAACGGATCCGCGTCCGCCACGCGGCCGACGATTTCCTGGACCCACAGACCCAGCTCTCCAGGGTGGCGTCACGGGCCGCCTTCGTCGGACGACGGCGGGTGATCCAGCGATGTCTCCGGACGCTCAAGCAACCCATCGGGTCTGACGACGCGGCCGAGGCTCTCGTGCTGCAGGGGATGGGCGGGCTGGGCAAGAGCACGCTGGCCTCCCGCTTGCTGGAGCGGATGCCGACCTACCAGAGAGTGGTCTGGTTCGGCCGCGTTGACCTCACGAAGTTCCGTGAGCTGACCTCGAAAGTCACGTTCGAGAGCCTGGAGCAGCAGATCGAGGCGAATACGCTGCTCGACGATGACCGAGCCGATCTCGCCGTGCGGCTGCGGTACCTGTTCGACGGACCGCTCGGGCAGATCCCCTGCCTGCTCGTGTTCGACGACTTCGAGCAGGGCAACCTTGACGAACGCGGCGGCGGCTATGTGCTGTCGAGCGAGATGGCGCAGATCTTGCCGGCCTTGCTGAAGGCCATCCGTGAGACGAACAGCCCCAGCCGGGTCATGATCACCAGTCGCTACCGGTTTCCCGGCGCCGTCGGGTCAACCATCCAGGTTGAACCGCTGGAGACGCTCACCGACGTCGAGCAGACCAAGAAGATAGCGAACCTGCCCAACCTGCGCCCCGAATCCGTCACCACGCCTGCGGCGATCAGGGACCGCGCCATCGAAGCAGCCAGCGGCAACCCTCGCCTGCTCGACTGGCTCGACAAGATCGTCGCCGACGCCACCCTCGACGTCGAGGGTCTGATCGCCGCCATCGAAAACGAGGCCGACAGGTTCCGCAGAGAGAACATCTTCGCGGAGAAGCAAGCTCCTCGGTGCTCAACCGGTGGAGCTGCAGAAGATGCTGGCCAAAGTCAACGTTGTTGAGCTCCCCGTGCCCGCTGCGACGGTCCACGCCATCCACCACCACCCCGACGCGGCCAGCCACGTACGACGAGCCGCCGAGCTCGGGCTGCTCGAGGAAGGCACCGATCCCGAGACCGCCGATCTGCGCTACTTCGTCTCCAATGTCCTGCGTCCCCTGCTTAGGCCTCTCATCACTGACGACGAGTATCGCAAGGCGTGCGCCGCCGCCGCCCGATCGCTGTACGACATCTGGGGCACGGCAAGCCCGTCGGCCGCCGACACCGATGTGCCGTCGTGACGTCGGTGGTGCGGTGGGTGGAGGTGCACCGGTTGGCGGTGGCCGGTGGGGAGGCCGGGATCGCTCGTGCGGTGGGGGACCGGGTGGGTCGGGTGTGGTTGGCCCGGTCGCGGTTTGCGGATGTGGCTCGTCTGGCTGGGTTGACTCTGTCGCTGGGTGAGGATGCCGGCTCCTTCTCCGACCTCGGGGTGGCGAAACGCGCCACGGGGTTGCCGAGGGAGGCGTTGGCCGCCTACGAGGAGGCGCTGCGACTGTATCGGGCTGTTGGTGACCGGGCCGGTGAGGCGACCACGTTGAACAACATCGGTCTCGTGTATGACGGGTTGGGGGAGCGGGCGCGGGCGTTGGAGTTCTACCAACAGGCGCTGCCGATCCTGCGGGAGGTCGGGAACCGGGCCGGTGAGGCGACCACGTTGAACAACATCGGTCACCTGTATGACGGGTTGGGGGAGCGGGCGCGGGCGTTGGAGTTCTACCAACGGGCGCTGCCGATCCGCCGGGAGGTCGGTGACCGGGCCGGTGAGGCGGTCACCAGGTACAACCTCGCGATGATCCATCGCGGGTGGGGGGAGCTGGACCGGGCGGTCACCGAGTTGGAGCAGGTCGTCGAGCTCGACCGCCAGGTCGGCCATCCAGACCTGGCGTCTGACACCGCGATGCTCGAACGTGTACGCCAGGAACAAGCACGACCAGACCCCGGGCCGACAGACCTCAGCGCCCGATGATGGGGCCAAAGCAGATGTGAACTCTAGCCGATAATTCGATCTGGGGTGTTCCTGGCGTCCATCAACGAGGTTGGGATGGATCACGGCAAGCATCGAGGTCGAACCCTACGGTCAGGTGAGCGTAGTCGATCGTCCATAGTAGAACTGATGGCATCGAGGATGGCATCGAGTTGTGTGCGGCGCGGCGGCAGCGGGTGTTCGGGGAGCTGATGGAGTGGCTGGCCGGGTATCCGCTGAGTATGCGGCTAACGCGGATTTCCGCGCAGTTGGTTCGGGGCAAGGGGTTAGGCGAGTTCGTAGTGGAG
>JALYQB010000742.1 GCA_030856045.1 Actinomycetota bacterium | reverse complement strand
GGACGGCATCGGCGTGCTGACCCAGCGGGCCCTCGCCGAGGAGAGCGGGCCGGTGCTGCTGGTGCCGCCGCGCCGGTGGCAGGTGAACCAAGGGGAGGCGGCCGTCCTGCTCCGCGCCGCCACCCAGCTCGTCACCGCCGGGTACTTCGCGCCACGGGACCTGCCGGGCACCGTCGTGGCCTCCGGGGGCCCGCCCACCGCGCTGGACTACCCCGTGCAGGCCGGCGCTCGCGAGATCCCGCCGGGCGTGACCGAGCAGGCCGGGCGCACCCGCGACGTGCTGCGCGACCTGCAAGTCGCCACGGAGCGCGACGCCACGGTCGACCTGGAGCCCGCGGCGCTGCTGGACGCGCTGCGGTTCGGCCTGCTGCGGGCCGTGTCGACCGCGTGGCGTGACGAGCCGATGCGCGCCGCGGAGCTCATGGCCGGGGTGACGAGCAGGCTCGACGACCTGCAGCGCGCGGTCCGGATCGCCGCGCCCCCGGGCTCCTACACCCTCGCGTCGTCGGACTCGCCGCTGCTGGTGACGGTGGAGAACGAGCTGCCGGTGAGCGTCGAGGTCCGGCTCGACCTGGAGCAGGTACCGGGGCTGCGTACCGGGGTGGTCGGCGTCCAGCAGATCCCCGCCCGCAGCGGCCGCCAGTTCGTCATCCCCGCCGAGGTCAGCCGCGTGGGCCAGTTCAGCGTCGGCGCCCGCCTCACCACGCCGGGCGGCACCCCGCTGGGGCGGCCCACCACCCTGCAGCTGCAGTCCACGGCGCTGCGCACCGTGACGGTCGCGCTCACCGTCGGAGCCGCGGCGGTGCTGGTGCTGCTGGTGGGCAGGCGCCTCGTGCGCCGGGTCAAGGCGGCGCGAGCAGGAGAGGCGCTCGGGTGAACACCGCGCCACGCGCTCCCTCCCTGGCAGGCGCGACGGGCTCGATGGCCGTCGCGACGCTGGTCAGCAGGCTCTCCGGGTTCGCCGGCAAGCTGCTGCTCGCGTGGGTCATCGGCTTCGGTGTGCTCAACGACTCCTACACGGTCGCGAACACGCTGCCGAACATCGTCTACGAGCTGCTCCTCGGCGGCGTGCTCACGTCCGTGGTGGTGCCGCTGCTCGTCCGCGCCGCCCGAGACGACGCCGACGGCGGGCTCGCGTACACCCAGCGGCTCGTCACCGTCGCAGGAGTGCTGCTCGGCGGCGCGACAGTGCTCGCCGTGGCCGCAGCCCCCGCGCTGACCAGGATCTACCTGGGCGACGGGGACGCGGCGAACCCGCAGCTCGCCACCGCGTTCGCCTACCTGCTGCTCCCCGAGATCGTCTTCTACGGGCTGGGCGCGCTGTTCGGCGCCATCCTCAACGCCCGTAGCGTCTTCGGCCCCGCCGCCTGGGCTCCGGTCGTCAACAACCTCGTCGTCATCGCGACGCTCGGCGGGTACACCCTCGTCCCGGGCGAGATCAGCCTCGACCCGGTGCGCATGGGCGATGCGAAGCTCCTGGTGCTCGGCATCGGCACCACCCTCGGGATCGCGGCGCAGGCCGCGGTGCTGATCCCGCCGCTGCGCCGCGTCGGGTTCCGGTTCCGGTGGCGCTGGGGATGGGACCCACGCCTCTCGCAGGCCGGGCTGCTGGTGCTGTGGGTCGTCGGGTACGTGCTGGTCAGCCAGGTCGGCTACATCGCCACGACCCGGGCGGCCGCGCAGGGGGCGCCCGGTGGCGTCGCGATCTACAGCTACGCCTGGATGCTGTTCCAGCTGCCCTACGGCGTGCTCGGCGTCTCGCTGCTCACGGCGATCATGCCGCGGATGAGCCGGGCCGCGGCCGAGGGCGACACCGCGCGGGTGGTCGACGATCTGTCGCTCGGCAGCCGGTACTCGACGGTGCTGCTGGTGCCCGTCGCGGTGGTGCTCACCGTCGCGGGGGAGAGCATCGGCATCGCCCTGTTCTCCTTCGGCGCCGCAGGCACCGCCGACGCCAGCCGGCTCGGCCTCGCGCTGGCGTTCTCGGCGTTCGGGCTCCTGCCCTACGCGATCACGATGCTGCAGCTGCGGGTCTTCTACGCGATGGCCGACGCCCGCACCCCGACGCTCATCATGGTCGTGATGACCGCGGTGAAAGTGCCGCTGCTGCTCGCCTGCCCCGCGGTGCTCGATCCGGCCGACGTCGTGCTCGGGCTCGCGTTCGTCAACGCCGCGAGCTTCGTGGTCGGCGCAGTCGTCGGGCAGGTGTGGCTGCACCTGCGCCTCGGCCGCGTCCGGACGATGTCGGTACTCGTCACGGTGGGCAAGACGCTGCTCGCGGCCATCCCCGCGGCAGCCGCGGCGGTGGGCATCCGAGCCGTGGTCGGGGTGGAGGGTGCGGCCGGCGCGTGGCTCGACCTGACGCTCAGCGCCCTCGTCGTCGGCATCGTCATGGGCGGGATCCTGCTGCTGCTCCGCACGGCCGAGCTGCGGCCCCTGCTCACCCGCCTCGCGCACCGCTCGTAACGCGGTCGTCATGGGTATCGGGCTACCCTGGCCGGGGAGGCCAGCGGGCCGGTGAGAGGGTGACGACCGGTGAATACGGAGTCGACGGGGACCGAGGCGGCACGCGCCGCAGGCCCCTGGACGACACCCGGGGCGATGCTCGGGCGGGGCCGCTACCGGCTCGTCGACGAGGTCGGCAGCGACGTGCGGTGCGGCGCGCGGTTCTGGCGCGGGCGCGACGCGGTGCTCGAGCGCGACGTCGCCATCACCCTGTTCATCGGTGAACCCGGGGACGCCGCCGCCGCCGATGCGATCCGTGGCGCGGTGCAGCAGGCGCTGCGCACCGCGCGGCTGGACACCGCAGGCGCTGCCAGGGTGCTCGACGTCCTGGAGCCCGAACCGGGCCCCGGTCCCACCGTCGCCGCGGTCATCGCGGAGTGGACTCACGGCCGTGACCTGCTCGAACTCGTCCGAGCCGGGCTGCCGGCACCGTCCGTCGCGGCCGGCATGCTCGAGCCGCTCGCCGGTGCGGTCGACGACGCCCACCGCGCAGGCCTCGTCCTCGGCTGTGACCATCCGCAGCGCATCCGCGTCACCGCCGACGGCAACGCCCGCCTCGCCTTCCCCGGCGCCCCGGCGGGGGCCGTGCCGCGCGATGACGTACGGGGGCTCGGCGCCGCGCTCTACCTCCTCCTGACGGGACGCTGGGCGCTCGACGGCGGTCCCACGGCGCTGCCCACGGCCCCACGCGGCCCGGAGGGCGGGGTGGTCAGCCCGCGCTCGCTGCGCCCGATCGTGCCGCTGGAGCTCTCGACGCTGGCCGTGCGCAGCCTGTCGGGCTCCGCGACCGGGGGCGTGCACACCGGTGCGGCCGTCCAGCGGGTCCTGGAGCGCAGCGCCGTGCCCAGTGACGCCGAACTGCTCGCCGCCGACAACGGGTCCGTGCGCGCCGCGGTGTGGCACGACCCGGACGAGGAGACGCCGCCGTCGGCCGAGCGCCGCAAGAAGCTCGGGATCGGCGTCGCCGCGCTCGTCGTCGCCAGCCTGCTCATCATCGGCTGGCTCGCGGTGCAGGTCGGCTTGGTGTTCACCGGCGGCGGCGACGAACCGCCCGCGCTGGTGATCGAGGGGGAGCCCCCCGCGAACAGTGCCGCTGCGCCGGCACCGCCGTCCGCCGGACCGGTGACCGTCGAGGACGTCGCGGTCTACGACGTGCTCGGGACCGGCGACCCGGACAACCCGGCTGACGCCCCGCAGGCCGTCGACGGCGAGCAGGGGACCAGTTGGGCCACCGACAGCTACGTCGAGGACTTCCCCGACTTCAAGCCGGGGGTGGGGCTGCTGCTGACGCTGGCGGAGTCGGTGCCGCTCGCGTCGGTGACCGTCGAGTCCCCGAGCGAGGGCACGGTCGTCGAGATCCGCAGCGCGACGTCCGACGACGCGGAGTACGCGGACACCACGCTGGTCGGCCGCGCCACGCTCACCGACGGCACCACCGAGATCCCCCTCGAGGCAGGCCCGCCGACGCGGTACCTCGTCGTGTGGATCACCACCCTCGCCGGCAGTGGGGACGACAACCGCTCCGAGCTCGACGAGCTGACGGTCCTGCGCGCCGGCTGAGCACCAGGTCAGGACGCTGCCGCGGAGTTGCTCGCAGCGGGCGGCGGACGCCTCATGATCGGGCGGCTACGCTCTGCGCGCGTGACCGCCGTGAGCCCGCCGCAGACGGACGGTGAGCTCCTCGCGTCGCACGTCGCGGGCGATCCGCAGGCGTTCGCCGAGCTCGTGCGCAGGCACCGCGGCCGGATGTGGGCCGTCGCGCTGCGCACCGTCCGCGACCCCGAGGAGGCGGCCGACGCGCTGCAGGACGCGTTCGTCTCGGCGTTCCGCGCGGCGGGCTCGTTCCGCGGGCATGCCCAGGTCAGCACGTGGTTGCACCGCATCGTCGTCAACGCCTGCCTGGACCGGGTGCGCGCCCGCAGGCCGCTGGGTCCGCCGCCGGAGGACGGCCCGGGTGAGCCCGCTGCGACCCGGGATGCGATCGCCGAGCGCGAGACCCGGCTCGCCGTCGACGATGCGCTCGCCCTGCTCCCCGTCGGGCAGCGCGCTGCGGTCGTGCTGGTCGACGTCCACGGGTACTCGGTGGCCGAGAGCGCGGTGCTGCTCGGCGTCGCGGAGGGCACGGTGAAGTCCCGCTGCGCACGGGCGCGCGGCAAGCTCGCCGTGCTCCTCGGGCACCTGCGGAACCCGGGTGCGACCGCACCCGTCGGACCCGAGACAGGCACCGCCGCGCTCGAGCGAGGAGGGGAGGGACGGTGACCCAGCCGCTGCCGGTGGAGCTGCTCGCGGACCTGCACGCGGGGGTGCTCGACGACGAGCACGCCGCGGCGGTGCGACGCCTGGTCGCGGCCGATCCGCATGCGCAGGCGGTGCTCGCCGCCCTCGACGCCACCGTCGCCGACCTGCGTGTGGCACCCGTACCCGGACTGCCCCCCGAGGTCGCGGCCCGGC
>JALYQB010000724.1 GCA_030856045.1 Actinomycetota bacterium | reverse complement strand
GGGTAGGGGGGTGCCGTCGCGGGGGCACGGCGGCTGTGCACCGGCTCGCGCGACCGGGTCGACGCGGGTGCAGGCCGGGCAGGCGGGTCGGGCACCTCGATCACCGTCGGGTGCGGCGGGAACGCAGGCTCTCGTACGGGCTTGGCCCGCCCGGCCAGCGCGGCACGCAGCCGGCTCAGCAGCACGTCCCGGGCAGCGCCGGGGTCGGTGACCGCCATGAGGTCGAGGTAGGTGATCGTGGCGAGCAGGCCCTCCAGCGGGCAGTCCTCGACGCGGACCGTGACCAGCTTGCCGGGGGCGGTGCGCAGCGCCGCCTGCCACTCCATGCCCCCGTAGCGCGACTTGAGATAGCTGCGGGACAGCACGGCCACGACCACGGCGGCGTCCCGAACCCCGCGGTCCATGAAGTCGATGAAGTTCGTGCCTGGGACGAAGTCCCAAGCCTGGATGAGCGTACGGTACCCAGCGGTTTCCAACTGCCAGGCGACCCAGGTAGCCCAGCGCTCGTCGGCAGGCGAGTAGCTGATGAAGATGTCGATCGGAGGCTCCGCACCTGTGAGAGACGTCCTCATGCCGTCAGTATGACGCGGGCGGCTCGGGACCTGCTCGCGATGCTGGGCAAGCCCAGCGTGCTCGACTGGATCAGGATCGGGCTGCTCGTCGTCGGCGTGCTGTGCGTGCTGACCGGGCTGCTGCCTGCTACCCAGGCCGAGGACAACATACGTCGGATCGCGCCGCTGCTGCTGTTCCTCGGCAGCGTGATCGTGCTCGCCAAGCTCACCAGAGACGCGCAGGTCTTCGACGTCATCGCGGTCCGGATGGCGATCCTGGGACAGGGCAACTACCTGGCGTTGTTCGTGTTCTGTGTGGTTTTCTCCTCGCTCACGACGATCTTCCTCAACCTGGACACGACCGCCGTGCTGCTCACGCCGGTGATGCTGGCCCTCGCGGCGAGGGCGCGGATCGCCGCCCTCCCACTCGCGATGACCACGATCTGGCTGGCGAACACCGCGAGCCTGCTGCTGCCGGTCTCGAACCTCACCAACCTGCTCGCTGCCGATCGGGTGGCACTCGAGGCACCGGAGTTCGCCGCCCGGATGTGGCTTCCGCAACTGGCCGCGATCGCGGCGACCATGCTCTTTCTCTGGGTCTGCTACTGGCGCCGGAGCGAACGGGGCGCAGATCGGTACCTTCCACCGCAGACACTGAGGCTCGAGCAGCCGAGAGAACGTGCCCTGTTCTGGGTGGCAGGCGCGGCCTGCCTGCTGTTCATCCTCGCCATCCCGTTCATCCGCGAGGAGATCGGCTATGCCGCCGCCGCCGCCGCGGTGGTCGTCGTGGTGGCCTTCGCCGTCCTCGACCGCGCAAAACTGCGGCTGCGCCTCATCCCGTGGCAACTGCTGGTCTTCGTCACCGGGCTCTTCCTCGTGGTCCCGACACTCGGCCGGTACGGCCTCACCGAGGTCATGACCGCGCTCATCGGCACCGACTCCGACGGGGCCGGGGCCTATCGGGCCGCCCTGGCCGGGGCCGGGCTGTCCAACGTGCTCAACAATCTCCCCGCCTACACCGCGGGAGAGGCGGTCATTCCCGAGGGAAACGGCGATCAGTTGCTGGCGCTGCTCATCGGCACCAACGTGGGGCCGATCGTCACCCCATGGGCTTCATTGGCGACGTTGCTGTGTCTGGAGTCCTGCCGCGACCACGGCCTTCGCGTCCCGCTCCGCCGGTTCGTGCTGACCGGTCTCGCGCTGGCGACCGTTGCGGTGACCGTGAGCGTCGGGGCACTGCTGCTCACGGGGTGATCCACCGAGCGAGATCCGCTCGGCGGCCTGCACCATGGCGAGGATGTCGACGATGGTCTCGGGCCGCCCGGCCACGAAGCTGCGCTGCGTGGCAGGAAGGTCGATTCGCTCGTCGAAGGGGGAACCGTCGAGGCCGCACACGGTGATGCCTGCTTCCTGCGCGATCAGGCTGCCCGCGGGCAGGTCGACCATCTCGGGCCGGTAGCCCACGAAACCGTCGATATCGCCACGCGTCAGCATCACCCAGCACAGCAGTGGCGCCCACAGCTGGAGCACCCGTCGCGAGCCCGACTCCAGGCCGGTCCGCAGCGCCCTGGCCGTGTCGTCGGTGCGACCCACGCCGTGTCCCTGCGTCCAGGCCAGCACCGGGGCGCCGGTGACCGGCCGGCAGAGCGAGTGCACCATCGTGTCGCCTGGGCCGCGAGTCCCGCGATCACGGACCGCCGACCACGTGTGACCGGTCACCGGATCGTGGACGACGCCGAGCACCGGCACCTTGTCCTTGCACAGGGCGATGCCCACGACGTAGGCGTTCAGGCCGATGACCACGTTGTTGGTGCCGTCCAGCGGATCGACCAGCCACGCCCAGGAGCTGTCGTCGGCGTCGAGCAGGCCCGACTCCTCCGCGATGATCCGATGGCTGGGGAATGCCTGCCGGATGTGCCCCACGATCAGGCGCTCCGCGGCGAAGTCGAGATCGGTCACGACATCGCCGTTCGCGCCCTTGGCGCGGATGCCGAGGTCCTTGGTGGTGCCCTCGCGCAGCAGTACGCCCGCTGCCTCGGCCGCGGTGACCGCGACGCTCCGGGCGTGCTCGACGTCCACCGGAATCGCTGTCTTCACGGGTCCCATCGGTCCTCCTGGTCAAGAGTCCGGATGCTCGCGAGCCGCTCGGTGACCACGCGAGCCGCAGCGGCGGTCTCGTCGCGATCACAGCGTTGCCGCCCCACCCGGTGTGTCCTGGTGTCGATCCCGCCGAGGGAGAGATCCATGGTGCCAGGTCGGCCGCTGCCGAGAGCGACGGTGGCAGCCTCCCCCTGAACCGCTGTGGCGTGGAAGACTCCCGCGCGCAGCGTGTAGGTGTCGCCCTGCCGGTTCAGCTCTGCTGCGCTGATCTCGCAGCGGACCAGCCTCGGGGTCTCGCGCACCTCGTCGACGTCTCCGCCGCTGCGTATCTCGAAAACCCGGTAGGCGGGGTCGTCCGGTGCGTCGGTGACGTCGATGAGCTCGTTGCGCACGCTGCCGTACAGGACGTGGCTGATCAGGTCCCAGCTGTGAGCGTGCATGGTCGACGTGGTCGGCCTTGCGCTCGGCAGGCTGTCACTCCACACGTGCACGCAGACTCCCTGGTCGCCGGTGCGATCGACGGGAATGCACACGAACCCTAGGGGATGCCGCATGGCAACGACACTCCGGCTGCCCCGGGCGATCTCGCCGAGGACATCGAACGCCCACCGGGGAGCGTCCTGCCCGGCCGCGCCGCCCAGGATGGCCCGATGGAAGCCGGTGTGGTTCATCATCGATCACGGATAGGGGTTCTTGGCCCGGAGGGCCTTGCGGATGAGGTCGGTGACGTCGCGTTCGCTGAACGAGCGAGGGAGTTCCAGCTCCAGCAGGGTGAACAGTTCCCGGGTCTCCTCGATGGTCGGTTCGTCGCTGAGCTGCAGTTCGCCTGCCTTGTCGAGGTCCACCTGCTGCGCCTGCTTGAAGCTGGCCACCAGCTCCCGGCTGTAGGCGTCGTAGTAGGGCTTGCCCTTCTCGAACATCAGCGCCTGGGCGGCAGGGTCCTCCTGGGTCATCACCACGCAACGGGACGATACGTCCCAGCGAAACGTCGTCATGGTCCTGGACAGGCCCACCTCGATCGTGAGAAAGGAGACGTAACGCTGGCGGTACCAACAGGCGGCCAGGATCGTGGCGAACGCCTCCTTGCGGGTGCGCGTGAGAGTCCATTCCTCCCCGGTGCCGTCCGGGCCGGGCGCGAGCGACGAACGGAACTGGGCGTACGCCTTGCACAGCGCCTCGTCCGTCGGGTCGATGATCTCCACCTGCACACGCAGCAGGCGCTTCTCCCGTCGGGCGTTCTCGACGCACTCCTTGAGCGTCACCGCGCGAAGGTAGGTCCCCGTGCCACCCTTGAAGATCCATTGTTCGGTTGCCCGCCGTGCCTCGGCGTGCTCCTGGCTCACCTCCAGACCGTTGAGGAGACGCACCGCGGATGCGCTGGTCAACGCCTGCGCCGCCGCTCTGCGGTCCTGCAGGAGCGTCGCGGCGAGCAGCGCCAGGACGAGCAGGATGGCGGCGTTGACCTGGTCGGCGCCGAGCACCTCGACCACCGCGAGGATACCGACCACCACCGCGACCAACAGGGCGAGCACCGCGTCGGCGTTCCGCCTGAGCCACCTCGTGAACCGTGCCATGGCCGTATCTCCGGTCGCCGGGGTCGCACCTTCATCGTAACGAAGGGTATGTGGGGAGTCGATTATCGGTGACCGCCTCCCGCGTCGGCGATCACCGAGGTGCTCCTCGAGGCGCTATGCCTGCCGTGACGGCTACTCGGTTACTCGGTGACGTAGACGTCCCCGCTCGCTCCAGGGGAGGTGCCGGAGGAGGGAAACTCCAGCACCGGAATCGGTTTGCCGACCGGGTCGCCGGATTTCTCATCGCGATCGCTGAAGCGGAGGGTGCCGCTGGCCCCCGGTACTGTGGACGTGGTGTTCAGGTTCAGCAGCTGGCTGCGCACATCCGCCGCCCCCGGCGGGTCCGAGCTTGACGGCAAGGCCGCGAGCCGGATGGCCTTGGCTGCGGTCAGGACCGCGTCGTGGTGCGAGATAGCCCCACCGTCATCGAGATGCTCGAGGGGGAAACCGAGGTCCTCGAACCACCGCTTGAACTCCGGGAAATTCGGGGGCGTTTCGGGCACGCCGGCAACCCAGCCGCGCGGATTGGTCGCATCGGCGTAGATGACGGTGATCTTCTCATCCCGCAGTGCCTGCTCGTCTCTACCGAAGACATTCGGGTCCGCGTCGACCGTGACAACGGTTACCTGATCGTTCCGGCACACCCGGCTTCCGAGAGAGCCCAGGAAGTCGCGCAGGTCCACTTTCCGGCCGGCGAAGAACACCACTTTCGGCTTCTCCGCGCAGATATTAGCAATGGTGTTGTTGAACAGGCTCGGGTTGGTATCGGAGGGGATCGACTTGCCCACGAAGCTCTGGGGGTCGAACTCGATCAGGTCCTGCATCTCACTGGTGATGTCGTCCCGCAGCGAGTCGACGAAGATGTCCCCCCGGGAGCCCGCATTATCGTCATAGACCAGGATGGCCGAGTCGAGCTCCGGGCGGCGCTGCAGGTATTCGCGAAGGGCTGCGACGTAGTCCCGGTTGCTCGGCGACACCCGCACGAAACCGAGAATGTTCTCGTAGTTCAGCCGGTCGGCGGTGACGATGGCGCCGACCATGGAGATCTCATGCTCCGCAAGCTTCTTGGCGGCCTGCTCGGTCAGATCGATGCTGACCCCTAGCCCGACCACGGCATTGAGCGGCGCTTCCGCGTCTTTCATGTCCACCAGCTGGTCCACCACCGGCCGCCACTGCCTCTGGTTGCTGCCCTCGTTGGCCAGCACGAGTCGGATCAGCGGGTCGCGATCACCGAAGTCGCGGCTTTGATTGGCGCGGTATTGGGCCGTGTAGGCGCCTTCCAGCAGGTTTCGCACCTCATCGACGCTGAACGCGCTGAGCTCGTTGACGGTCATCGGGTTGAGCAGCGCGACGGTGACAGCGCGACCGCGGTTATTCTGAGGATCGTTCACGATGTCGTCCACCCGGGCGTTCTCCGCCGCGATCTTCTTCTGGACCGCACGGTATGCCTCGTTGAAAACGTACGAGCCGTCGGTGACGCCGACACACTGATCGTCGACCACCCGCACGCCCGAGCCAGGTCCGCCGCAGCTCGTCAGCAGTGTCCTGACCCCGAATCCCGCGGCGGTGATGAGGAGCACCCCCACGACGGCCAGCACGACCCGGTTGTGCAACCGACGCCGCCGCAATGCAGGACTGACGGGTGGTTCGAACGAGTCGGACACGGACATTCAGTTCCACTCCTCGGCGCGTCGGCGGTGGTTGTGGGCGACCTGCAACAACTGCTCGGTGCCGTGGTGTGACAGCCTCGCGATGTCGATGTACGCAGCGTCGATCTGGAAGTGGAGACCACGGCGCCTGCTGCCGCTGAACGGGTCGGTTGCGATCCACAGCGACGCGATGAGCCTGGCCAACGGCTCGAGCGACGACGGCGGCGCGGCCTCGTCCAGCAGCGTGTACACCTCGTCCATCGGGGCGACTGGGCCATCCTGGGCACGTCGCCCGCGAGGCGCCGAGGTGACCGAGGCCACCAGCTCCAGCCACGAGGTGGTCTCGTCGTGGGTGAGACGCTCGTGCAGGTGCTGCGTCACGAACGCCAGGTCGCGGTTGGCGAGCGCATAGTAGAGTTCACCCGCCGGGTCACCCGCCGCCGCGCAGCAGGTTCGATGCCAGTCGAACACCTCCGACCAACCGCGGTGGTCGCCGCTGTTCCGCTGAGCCAGCGACAGCCGCAGGAGCCGACGCAGCAGCACCGGACCTGCCCCCTCGACGGCGGGCCACAGCACCGGGTCGATGATCGCCAGGTAACCGGCCTGCGTGTAGGCCAGCAGGGGGCTGGTTGCCAGCCGCAATGCGTGCTGCCGCTCGCGGGACGCGGCGCAGGTCACCAGATCGTCGAATGCCTCCTCGGGGAAATCCACGAGCAGATGCTGCTGCATCCTCTCAGCGACCGTCAGCCGGACCGACGGTGTGCCGGGTTCTGGTTGGTCGAGCACAGCGGCAAGCTCGTCACGGTTCACCGGGCGCTCGGCGACGGCGTCCAGGAGCAGCCGGGTGGACGCCGGGTGTCCGCCCGTCAGCTCGAGGGTCATCGACGTCAGCCGTTGGTCGTTGCCCTCCCGTAGCGCCAACGCGGACACCATGTTCCCGATCTGGTCCCGGGTGAGGTCCTCCAACCGGTACCGGCCCCACCAATGCCGGTGGCGGTCGTCGTGGTGCGCCGGGCCCCGGGCTTCGTCGGTCGCTGCGGAGAGCTCGACCTGGTCGGCGGCCGGGACGTCAGCCAGTAGCGCCCCCCGGCTGGTGACCACCACGCTCATCGGATCGGGGGGTTCGTTCCCCCCGGCGGCGTGCAGGCGACGTGCCTGCACGAGCTGGTGGGCGAACCGCCGGCCGAGTGTGGTGTCAGCATTGTCGAGCAGGATCACGAAGTTGAGCGACAGCTCGTCGGCGCGTCTGCTGCTGCGGAACGTGTCGCTCAGGTCCGCGAGGAACGCGTCCCAGAGCAGCTGGTCGATCCGCTGCCGGGTGTCCTCGTCGTCGGAGTTGCGGGCCCAGCGGTTGAGCTCCACCAGCTCGTGGACGGCGTCGTTGGAGCGC
>JALYQB010000688.1 GCA_030856045.1 Actinomycetota bacterium | reverse complement strand
GTGTTTCTGCGGGCGAACGGGATCGACGCGCAGCTGGATCGGGTGGCGGCGCAACGGCGTCAGGACTGGTCGCTGTGGATGATGGATCAGGTCCGGGAGGCCGATCACATCCTGGTGATCGGGTCCGAAGCCTACAAGCGCCGCGCGGAGGGCCGGGCAGAACCGGACGAGGGCCGGGGCGTCCAGTTCGAGGCGCGACTCATCCGGGATGCGTTCTATCGGGACCAGCGGGCGTTGGATCGGTTCGTGCCGGTGGTGCTGCCCGGTGGTTCGGCGGCCGACCTCCCCGACTTCCTGACCCCGGCGACTTCCACGGTGTACCGCGTGTCGGAGCTGACGATCGGCGGTGCCGAGAGCCTGCTTCGCTTGTTGACCGGGCAGCCGGGCGAGGTGGAGCCACCGCTGGGACCGGTGCCCGTCCTCGGGGCACGCGGCCAGGCAGCGCCGGTGCGGCCGGTATTGCGCCATGACGTGGCCGTGCACGTCGCGCTCGCCCCGGACGGGCAGTTGACCACGGACACCTGGTTGGCGGGCACGGCGTTGGGCGAGCAGTCCGCACCGATTCCTCACGGATTACGGTACTGCTGGGACGGTCAGGACAACCCCGCGGCGGCACAACGACAGGCCGAACTCGGACAGGCCCTCTGGCGAGCCATGTTCGACGAGCAGACCACCCGACGTCTGCTGGAGCTGACCGACCACACACCGCTGGGAACGGTGCTCGACGTGGTCGTGCACCTGGCTGAGGAGGTGGCAGCCCTTCCGGTGGAGCTGCTGCGGCTGCCCGACGGGAGGGTGGCCGCAACGGTGCCGGGCGTGCGGTTCACCCGCCGCCTCACCGGCATCGACCGGCCGGCCACACCACCGTTGCCCGGCCCGTTGAAGATCCTCGCGGCGGTGGCGGCCCCTGACGAGACCAAGACCACGAACACTCCGCTGGATGTCGAAGCGGAGATGCAGGCCCTGCTGGACGCGGTCACCGACCTCGACATCGACGGCCAAGCACAGGTACGGATCCTGGAGGTCGCCTCACTGCCCGAGATCGGTGCCGCACTCTCGGCGGATCAGTACCACGTGCTGCACCTCTCGGCGCACGGATCGGCCGGCGGCGTCGAGTTGGAGGACGAGGACGGCAACCCGGAGCCTGCCACCGCGGACAGCCTGATCGGCGCGCTGCGGGCCGGTGAGCACCCGCTTCCGCTGGTGGTGCTGGCCAGCTGCGCCGGAGCAGCAGCCAGCGCGGACGGTCTGGCCGCCACCCTGATCCGTCATGGCGCCGATCGGGTGGTGGCGATGCAGACCGCGGTCAGCGACGTTTTCGCCACCGAACTGGCCCGTGTCTTCTACCGTGCTCTCGCTCAGGATGCCGGCTGCACGGTCGGGCACGCGCTCGCTGTGGCGCGGCGCACCGTCGAGGAACAGCGCCTCGCGGCAGCTCGGCGGGGCGGCCCGGCTCGCCGCCCGGAGTTCGCGACGCCGACGTTGCTGGCGGCTGGTACCGATCCCCCGCTGCGCGACCCGGACATTCCGGTGGCGCCGATACTGCGGGCGACCCGCAAACCGAGTGGGGTCGGGGTGCGGGAGTTGCCGATCGGGGACCTGATCGGCCGGCGCGCACCGCTGCGCAGGACCATCGCGGCGCTGCGGGGCAGCCGGGCGGACCGGGAGAAGGTCGGCGCCTGGTCCGGTGTCGCCCTGACCGGTGTGGGCGGGATCGGGAAGACGGCCCTCGCCGGCCGCGCCCGCTCCAGAATGCAGGTCGACGGGTGGTTCGTCGCCGAGCACACCGGAGCATGGAGCCCCCGAGCTTGATCGGCGCGGTCGCCGACGCCCTCACCGGCACTGCGCACGCGCAGCTCGGTGACGCACTGCGCCGGCCCGATATCGACGACGCCCAGAAGCTCGGGTTCGTCCTCACGCTGCTTGAGCGTGAACGGCTGCTGGTGCTGTTCGACGACTTCGAGCAGAACCTCACTGCCGGCGGGCGGGAGTTTCTCGACCCGGGTTTCGCCGAAATCCTCCAGCGGATGCTCGAGGCCGCCCAGACCGGGCGACTGCTGATGACCTGCCGCTACCCCATCCCGGACGCCGACCTGCTGCTGCGGGTCGACCTGCCCCCGCTGTCCCCCAGCGAGCTGCGACGGCTGTTCCTGCGGCTGCCCGCGCTGCGCACCCTCGCACCCGAGGACCGACGGTTGATCACCCGCACCATCGGCGGTCACCCACGGCTGATCGAGTTCGTCGACGTGTTGATTCGCGACCGCGGATCGGCGACCTTCGCGCACGTCACGCGGAAGCTGCGGGATCTGGCCCGCGACGCCCAGCTCGACGTGACCTCACCACGCAGCGTCGAGGTAGGTGTCGCGCAGGCCGTCCTGTTGGGGAGCCGAGACATCGTCCTCGATGTCCTCGTCGAGGATCTCACCCCCGAGCAACGAGAGTTGCTGTTCCAAGCGGCCGTGTCGAGCGCGGCGTTCTCCAGTGATGATCTCGCGTACGCCCGCCACGGCCAGGACATCACCGCGGAGCAGAGCCGGTCGACTGTCCGGGACACCGAGCGGCTCCGCGACCTGACGCTGCTCTCCCCCGCCCCTGGAGCTGAGCTCCTGGTTCACCCGTGGATCGCCCATGCCCTGCGCCACGGCCAGACCGACGAGGACCTGGCGCAGCGTCACCGGCGCGCCGCCGCGATGCGCCGGCACCGGCTGAACACCAGGCGCGGTGGCTTCGACGACCTCGTCGAACTCATCCGCCACCTGACCGGCTGCTGCGAGTACGACGATGCGGTCTCCTTCGCCTTCGACGCATGCGATCTCGTCGGTGGGGAGGTCGCGGTCTCGGCATTGCTGGCCGAATCGGTGCCTCTCATCCCCACCGATCACTCTCGATATCTGCCCTTGGCTGACCGGGAATGTGAAGCGCTGCTGCGGATCGGGCTGGTCAGCGCCACCGTCGAGCGCCGCAACTCCCTGCTGAAGCTTGCCGAGAGCAGGGCCGCCGCCGACCCCGGCAACGCCGGCTACCAGCGCGACCTCACCGTCATCCACAGCAAGCTCGGGGACCTCGCGGTCGCACTCGGCGACACCCCCACCGCCGAACAGCACTACCGCACCGGCCTGACCATCGCCGAGCGGCTCGCCACCGCCGACCCCGGCAACGCCCAATACCAGCGCGACCTCACCGTCAGCCACAACAGGCTCGGGGACCTCGCGGTCGCACTCGGCGACACCACCACCGCCGAACAGCACTACCGCACCGGCCTGACCACCCGCGAGCGGCTCGCCACCGCCGACCCCGGCAACGCCCAATACCAACGCGACCTCACCGTCAGCCACAACAAGCTCGGAAACCTCCTCCAAGCTGATGAGAAAGACCCGGCGTAGGGAAACCAGACGCCAAGAGCCACTGCCGTGTCTCGGGTGGCTGCTCTGCTGCGCTCGCCCGGCAGACAATGGGGTGAGGATCGACGTTAGGTGTCCACAGTCTGTGGACCCTGGCCGCCGATTCCGAAGCGGTGGAGCAGGCTGTCCAGTTCCCACACCCGGTGTCGGGCCCGTCGGTCGAGAGTGAGCACGAGGTCGCGGGCGATCGGGTCGTTGCGGATCCGGGTGGGGGCGATCCGGTCGGCGGTGTCCAGGTGCCGGATCGACTTGTTGTCCCGGTCTCCCTCGGCCTGTGCCCAGCATCGTGCGAGGTCGAAGTGCAGCGCCGCGATGCGGTCGTTGCTGCCGAGGGTGTCCAGGTCGATCGGCTCGCGCTCGGTGCGCTCGGCGGCCGCCGGGCCGTGCCCGAGTTCCGCGCCGATGGCGACGCGCCACACGTTGACGTTGGTGGGTCCGAAGTGCTGCCGTAACCCGTTGCGCTCACCGGTGAGCATGGCGACCCGGGCGGCCTCGTCGAGGTGGTCGGCAGCGGCAGCGGCATCGCTGTCCCGGGCCGCGAAGTGGGCACCCATGAGGTGCAGCAGCCCGAACGTCTCGGCGCCGAGGGTGTCACCGTCCCGGATGGTGGTCAACCGCTCGCGTTGACTCATCAAAAATGCGCGCGAAGGTGTGGTCGTTGACTCATCTACCGATGCGCGCGTAGAGCGCGCCTCCCGGGCTCGGGTTCTCCCGCCGGTAGGACCTGATCATGGGACTGACGATGAGCCAGCGCCGGGCAGTGACCAAGACCATCGCGACGCGCTACAAGCGGGCGGGTAAGAGGGGCAAGGGCACGATCCTCGACGAGCTG
>JALYQB010000794.1 GCA_030856045.1 Actinomycetota bacterium | reverse complement strand
TCGCCGACGGCGGGATCCGGCCGGGACGCACCGAGCTGGCTGTGGCGAGGGACCTGGAGCAGCGGATGGTCGAGGCCGGGGCGACCGGGCCGTCCTTCGAGACGATCGTGGCTGCGGGCGTCCACTCCGCGGTGCCCCACCACCGCCCCACCGCGACCGAGCTGCGCCGCGGGGACCTGGTCAAGATGGACTTCGGCGCGCTCGTCGACGGGTACCACTCGGACATGACGCGGACCGTCGTGCTCGGCGAGCCGACCGACTGGCAGCGCGAGCTCTACGACCTGGTCGCGGCGGCGCAGGCGGCGGGGCGGGCGGCGCTGCACCCCGGCGCCGACGTGCGGGAGGTGGACGCCGCGGCCCGCTCGGTGATCGTGGCTGCGGGACGCGGTGAGCAGTTCCTGCACGGCCTCGGGCACGGCGTCGGGCTGCAGATCCACGAGGCACCGGCGCTGTCCCCGCTGGGGGTCGGTAGACTGGCGGCAGGCATGGCGGTCACCGTCGAGCCGGGTGTGTACCTGGTCGACCGGGGCGGCGTGCGCATCGAGGACACCCTCGTGGTCCGCGACGGCGGGCCGGAGCTCCTCACCCTGACCACGAAGGACCTCCTGCACGTGTGACGCCCACCCACGACCGGAAGCGACTGACTGACGTGGCGACCACCAACGACCTCAAGAACGGGCTCGTGCTCAACCTCGACGGCCAGCTCTGGACCGTCGTGGCCTTCCAGCACGTGAAGCCGGGCAAGGGTGGCGCCTTCGTGCGCACCACGCTGAAGAACGTGCTGTCCGGCAAGGTCGTCGACAAGACGTTCAACGCCGGCACGAAGGTCGACACGGCCACCGTCGACCGGCGCGACATGACCTACCTGTACGCCGACGGCGGCGACTACGTGTTCATGGATTCGGGCACCTTCGACCAGCTTACGATCCCGGCCGAGACGGTCGGTGACGCGTCGCGCTACCTGCTGGAGAACTCGACGGCGAACGTCGCGGTGCACGAGGGCACGCCCCTCTACATCGAGCTGCCGACCTCGGTGGAGCTGGTCATCCAGCACACCGACCCCGGCCTGCAGGGCGACCGCTCCACCGGCGGCACAAAGCCCGCCACCCTGGAGACCGGCGCCGAGATCCAGGTGCCGCTGTTCGTGACCACCGGCGAGAAGGTCAAGGTGGACACCCGTGACGGTCGCTACCTCGGCCGCGTCAGCGGCTGACGTGGGCGCTCGGAGCAAGGCCCGCAAGCGCGCCGTCGACATCCTCTTCGAGTCCGATCTGCGCTCCCTGGACCCTGTCGGGCTGCTCGGGGAGCGCATCGGCGTGCCGGAGCTGCCGCCGGTGCAGGACTACACCGTCGACCTCGTGCAGGGTGTGGTGACCCACCGCGACCGCATCGACGGACTGATCGCCGAGCACGCCGAGGGTTGGACCCTCGCGCGGATGCCCGCGGTCGACCGTGCGGTGCTCCGGCTTGGCCTGTTCGAACTGCTCTGGGCGCAGGACGTGCCCGACGCCGTCGCGATCGACGAGGCGGTCGAGCTCGCGAAGACGTTGTCCACGGACGACTCGCCGCGTTTCGTCAACGGCGTGTTGGGCAGCATCGCCGGGATCGCCGACCAGCTTCGCGCCTCGCTCCGCAGCGGCTAGGCTCGGCTCAGTCCTCCTTGGCGGGGCGGGCCTCGGGCGGGAGTACGCCCCAGCCGATGAGCTGTTCGGTGAGCTCGCCGGGGGACATGTCATAGATGATCGCGAGGGACCGCAGGTCCTCGGTGCGGATGGACAGCACCTTGCCGTTGTAGTCGCCGCGTTGGCTCTGGATGGTGGCGGCGTAGCGCGCGAGCGGCCCGACCTTCTCCACCGGCAGCAGCTGCAGCCGCTCCAGGTTGATGACGATCTTGGTGGCGGGCTCGCCGCCGGAGGGCACGCGTCCCTCGGGGAGCAGCTCCGCGACGGGGACACCGTAGAAGTCGGCGAGCTCGGCGAGCTTCTGCACGGTCACCGCGCGGTCGCCACGCTCGTAGGAGCCGACGACGACCGCCTTCCAGCGCCCGCCCGACTTCTGCTCGACACCGTGCAGCGAGAGGCCCTGCTGCTGGCGGATGCCGCGCAACTTCGAGCCGAGTGCCTTGGCGTAGTCGCCCATCCGCGGTGTCTCCGTAAGCTCTGTGCCGCACGATTTCGACGACAGGGTCCCAGGGTGATACGGAGAGTAATGCTGCGCTGCGTAACCTCTCCGGTCAAGTTTCTCTCCCTGGTGTTGGGTGCTCTGGGTGACCACACCACCCGGACGGGGTAACGGCTGGGTCTCCGTGGTGACTTCACCGGGCACTGGTAGCGTTCCGCGCGGCTCCCGGCGCTCGCCTGGAATCGACGTCCTTTAAGGACCCGTCCGGTGAGGCGGGGAAGGAGGTCAGCGTGGTTCCCCCTGCCCAGCGGGAGCTGCTCGACGCCGCTGCTGTTACGCGCACGATCGCCCGTATGGCACACCAGATCATCGAACGTACGGCGCCCGCGCCGCCGCTGCTGCTGGGCATTCCGTCGCGCGGCGTGCCCCTCGCGCATCGGCTGGCCGCCCGGATCGGCGAGTTCTCCGGCACGCCCGCCGCGGTCGGCACCCTCGACATCACCCTCTACCGCGACGATCTGCGCCGCCGGCCCACGCGGGCGCTCGCGGAGACCACGCTGCCCCCCGACGGCATCGACGACGCGCTCGTGGTGCTCGTCGACGACGTCCTCTACTCGGGGCGCACCGTCCGCGCCGCGCTCGACGCGCTCCGCGAGTACGGCAGGCCCCGCGCGGTGCAGCTCGCGGTCCTCGTCGACCGGGGACACCGCGAGCTGCCGATCCGCGCGGACTACGTCGGCAAGAATCTCCCGACCGCGCGCGACGAGGAGATCGCGGTGCTGCTGAGCGAGCTCGACGGCACCGACGGCGTCGTGATCCGGAGGGCGGATGACTGATGCGACACCTGCTCTCCGCCGCCGACCTCGACGCGCCCACCGCCACCGCCCTGCTGGACACCGCCGACCGGCTCAAACAGGCGCTGGCGGGCCGCGAGGTCCACAAGCTCCCGACGCTGCGCGGCCGCACCATCGTCACGATGTTCTACGAGAACTCCACCCGCACGCGAGCGTCCTTCGAGGTCGCGGGCAAGTGGATGAGCGCCGACGTCATCAACGTCTCGGCCGCGGCGTCCGCCGTGGCCAAGGGTGAGTCACTGCGCGACACGGCACTGACCCTCGCGGCGATGGGCGCGGACTGTGTGATCCTGCGCCATCCCGCGTCGGGGGCCGCGCACCGGCTCGCGGACTGGATCGGTACCGAGAGCGCGACCCTGCGAGCAGGTCTCGCGGCGCACATCGTCAACGCGGGCGACGGTACCCACGAGCATCCGACCCAGGCACTGCTCGACGCGGCGACGCTCCGCGACTCGCTCGGCACTCTGGCGGGCAGGCGCGTCACGATCGTGGGGGACATCCTGCACAGCCGGGTCGCGCGCTCAGGGGTGACGCTGCTGACCACGCTGGGTGCACGCGTGCACCTCGTCGCGCCGCCGACGCTGCTGCCGACCGGGGTGCGCAGCTGGCCGGTGACCGTCGGCCATGACCTGGAGGCGGCGCTGCCGGAGTCGGACGCGGTGATGATGCTGCGGGTGCAGGCGGAACGTATGCACGGCGGCTTCTTCCCGTCCGCGCGGGAGTACGCGCGCGACTACGGGCTCTCCGAGGCTCGGGCAGCCCTGCTTCCCGAGCACGCCCCGGTGCTGCACCCGGGTCCGATGCTGCGCGGCATGGAGATCTCCTCCGCGGTCGCGGACTCGCCCCGCGCGGTGATCACTGATCAGGTCCGCAACGGCGTGCACGTGCGCATGGCGGTGCTCTACCACCTGCTCGCCGGCGTCGAGGAGGTCACATGAGTCCGCTGCTGCTCCGCGGTGTCCGGCCGTACGGCGAGGGCGACCCCGTGGACCTGCTCGTCCGCGACGGCGTGATCGCCGAGCTCGGCACGCGCGTCGATACCGCGGGTGCGACCGTCCGGGACTGCGGCGGCCTCGTCGTGCTGCCCGGGCTCGTGGATCTGCACACCCACCTGCGCGAGCCGGGCCGGGAGGACGCCGAGACGATCGCGACGGGGTCCGCGGCCGCTGCCCTGGGCGGCTTCACCGCGGTGTTCGCGATGGCCAACACCGACCCGGTCGCCGACACCGCGGTGGCCGTGGAGCACGTGCGGCGCCGCGGCCGCGAGATCGGGCTCACCGACGTCCACCCGGTCGGCGCAGTCACCGTCGGCCTGGCCGGTGAGCGGCTCGCCGAGCTCGGCGGGATGGCGCGCACCGGGGTCACCGTGTTCTCCGACGACGGCGTGTGCGTGGCCGACCCGCTGATCATGCGGCGCGCGCTGGAGTACTCGACGGCGCTGGGCGTCGTGATCGCCCAGCACGCCGAGGACCCGCGACTCACGGTCGGCGCGCAGGCCCACGAGGGGGAGCCGGCCTCGCGGCTGGGCCTGGCGGGGTGGCCCGCGACGGCCGAGGAGTCGATCGTCGCGCGGGACTGCATGCTGGCCCGCGCGGCCGGAGCCCGGCTGCACGTCTGCCACGTCTCGTCCGCGGGGACCGTGGACGTGCTCCGCTGGGCCCGGGAGCACGGGGCCGCCACCGTGACCGCCGAGGTGACGCCGCACCACCTGCTCCTCACCGACGACCGGCTCGGCACGTTCGACCCGGTGAACAAGGTGAACCCCCCGCTGCGGACCGGGCCGGACACGGCGGCGCTGCGTGCGGCGCTCGCGGCGGGCGTGCTCGACTGCGTGGCCACCGATCACGCACCGCACGCTCCACAGGACAAGGACTGCGAGTGGGCCGCCGCACGACCGGGCATGCTGGGGTTGCAGACGGCGTTGTCGGTCGTCGTGGAGACGATGGTGGCGCCCGGCCTGCTCGACTGGCGGGGCGTGGCGCGGGTGATGAGCGAGCGGCCCGCGGACATCGGCGGCCTTCCCGACCAGGGCCGTCCCCTCGCCGTGGGCGAGCCCGCCACGCTGGTGCTGGTCGACCCGGACGCGCGCTGGACCGTGCGGGGTGCGGCGTTCGCGAGCCTCGCAGGCAACACCGGCTTCGAGGGCATGGAGCTGCCCGCGCGGGTGATGACCACGGTGCTGCGCGGCCGGGTCACGGCCGACGACGGGAAGGTGATGTGGTGACCGGCGACGCACTCTTCTCCGCGGAGGCGGCATCATGACCGCGGTGCTGGTGCTCGAGGACGGCACGGCGCTGCGGGGCGAGACGTACGGGGCGACCGGGGAGACCGTCGGTGAGGCCGTCTTCGCGACCGGGATGACCGGCTACCAGGAGACGCTGACCGATCCGTCCTACCACCGCCAGATCGTCGTGCAGACCGCGCCGCACATCGGCAACACCGGCTGGAACGACGAGGACGACGAGTCCGGTCGCATCTGGGTCGCGGGCTACGTGGTGCGTGACCCGGCGCGGGCGCCGTCGAGCTGGCGGTCCCGCCGTCGGTTGGAGGAGGCGCTGCGCGACCAGGGCGTCGTCGGCATCGCGGGGGTGGACACCCGGGCGCTGACGCGGCGGCTGCGCGAGCACGGCTCGATGCGCGCCGGGATCTTCTCCGGCACCGCGCTGCCGGAGGGGATCGCGCTCACCGACGTCGACACGTTGCGGGCCCGCGTGCTGGACAGCCCGCCGATGGCAGGCGCGGACCTGGTCGGCGATGTCACCACGGCGAAGCCGTACGTGGTGGCCCCGGACGGTGAGCGGCGGTTCCGGGTCGCGGCGCTCGACCTCGGCATCAAGTCGAACACTCCTCGGATGCTCGCCGCCCGGGGCATCGAGACGCATGTGCTACCCGCCACGTCGGACCTCGACGCGGTGCTCGCGCTGGAGCCGGACGGGGTGTTCCTGTCCAACGGACCCGGCGACCCGGCCACGGCCGATTCCGCCGTCGCCCTCACCCGCCAAGTCCTGGAGCGCGGGCTGCCGCTGTTCGGGATCTGCTTCGGCAACCAGATCCTCGGGCGAGCCCTGGGCCGCGGCACCTACAAGATGCGCTATGGGCACCGCGGGCTGAACATCCCGGTCGTCGAACAGTCCACCGGGCGGGTCGCGATCACGTCGCAGAACCACGGGTTCGCCGTCGAAGGCGAGCCGGGGGAACGCTTCGACACCCCGTTCGGCCCTGCGGTCGTCAGCCACAGCTGCCCGAACGACGGCACCGTCGAGGGCCTGACCTGCCACGACGCGCCCGCATTCAGCGTCCAGTACCACCCGGAGGCCGCGGCGGG
>JALYQB010000683.1 GCA_030856045.1 Actinomycetota bacterium | reverse complement strand
TGGTAGTCGAGGTCGGCGGTGTCGGGCCTGCCGGGCAGCACGCCGGCCAGCCAGTCCGCGAACGTGACGCTGCGGGGCCCATCCCAGCCGTCGCCGGGGCTGCGCCGGCACAGCAGCGGTGTGTCGAGCGCCCGGCGCGCCCAGTCGAGGGCCGGTTCGCCGTTCACCGGGCAAGGGTGGGTGCGCACCGGGTCGAGGGCGAACCACGCGCGCATCCGCGACGACGCCCAGCCGGTGGGGCCGCCGACGAGCTCGGGCGAGTTCGCGAACGCCCCGAGCAGCACGGGCCCCAGCTCGTGCAGCGCGGCCCACCGGTCCGGGGCGTCGACGGCGGTGCCCGCATCGAGGCACACCTGTACAGCCGCGGTGGAGCACATCATGACCCGGCCCATCGGGCCCACCCGGTCGAAGGTCGCCTCCATCGCGGCGTAGCGCGGCACGTCCAGGATGCGGACCGGGGAACGGTGCGGGTCGGAGGCCCGGCCGCTGAGAAGGAGACCGGCGGGGCGGAGAAGGTCGACGAGGGCGGCGGTGTCGCCGTCCACGGTGGTCACGAGCTCGGTGAGCGTCGCCCGAGGCGGGCTGGAGATCTCGAGCTGTCCACCGGGTTCCACGGTGACGATGGAGCCGCGCGGGAGCGTCTGCTGGGGGCTGTCGGGGACGAGGGACGTCGGGGCGTGCGGGCCGAGCGCGTCGGCGAGGTGGCGGGGACGCAGTGGTAGGTGCGGGTTGCCGGAGTGCTGCACGACCCACTCGAGCTCGGCGCCGAGCTGCTGCGGGGGGCCGTGCTTGAAGCAGACGGACGCGACGTAGGCCTCGGCCTCCGCGCGGTCGCTGAGGGCGGCAGCCGCGCGGGTCGGCGGGTCTGCGTGGACGATCGGCATCGGTGCTGACACGAGACCTGGCACCCCTTGGCAGGACGACGAGCGGACGCTTCGGGACGCTACACAAGCGGGCCGACAGCCGCAGGGCGTGAGCAATCCGTACGGACGTCTTGCCGGGGTCCTATCCTGCGAGGGTGCCCCGGGTCAGCCAGGACCACCTGGCCGCGCGCCGCAAGCAGATCCTCGACGCCGCGCGTGGCTGCTTCGTGCGCCACGGGTACGAGGGCGCCACGGTGCGCAGACTGGAGGAGGCCACCGGGTTGTCGCGGGGGGCGATCTTCCATCACTTCGCGGACAAGGAGTCGCTGTTCCTCGCGCTCGCGAGACAGGACGCCCGGCGGATGGCGGTGGTGGTGGCCGAGGAGGGCCTTGTGCAGGTGATGCGCGACGCCGTCGCGGGGGACGGCGTTCCCGGTACCGCGGAGTGGCTCGGGACGCGGCTCGAGGTGACCCGGCGGCTGCGGACCGATGTCGCCTTCCGCGCACGGTGGGCGGAGCAGTCCGCCGAGCTCAGCCAGGCGACCCGGATCCGGCTCGCCCGGCAGCGGGACGCGGGCAAGGTCCGCGACGACGTCCCGCTCGACGTCCTCGGCGGGTACCTGGAGCTGGTACTGGAGGGTGTCCTCGCGCACCTGGCCACGGGCCTGCCCGCCGACGACCTCGCCCCGGTCCTCGACCTCGTCGAGTCCGCCGTCCGCCGGTGAGGCATTCGGCTCAGACCGCGATCGACTCGGTACGTCCTGCTGGGTCGAACTGGGTGCGGTACAGCGTCGCGTAGCGGCCGCCGGTGGCGAGCAGCACGTGGTGCGTGCCGCGCTCGACCACCCGGCCGCCCTCGACGACCAGGATCTGGTCCGCGGCCCGGATCGTCGACAGCCGGTGTGCGATCACGAGGGCGGTGCGCCCGCGCAGGGCCTCCGCCAGCGCCGCCTGCACCGCCGCCTCGGACTCCGAGTCCAGATGCGCCGTGGCCTCGTCGAGGATCACGACCCGCGGTTTCGCCAGCAGCAGCCGCGCGATCGTCAGCCGCTGCCGCTCACCGCCCGAGAGCCGGTACCCGCGGTCCCCGACGACCGTGTCGAGCCCGTCGGGCAGCGACTGCACGAGCTGCTCCAGCCGCGCCCCGCGCAACGCGTCCCACAGCTCCTCGTCGGTCGCGCCCGGCGCGCCGTAGCGCAGGTTCGCGCCGATGCTGTCGTGGAACAGGTGACCGTCCTGGGTCACGACGCCGACGGTGTCGCGCAGCGCGGGGAACGACAGCTCCCGCACGTCGACGCCGCCGAGCCGCACCGCACCCGACTCGACGTCGTAGAGCCGCGGCACGAGCGAGGCGATCGTGGACTTGCCCGCTCCGGACGAGCCCACCAGCGCGACGAGCTGCCCGGGCTCGGCGCGGAAGTCCACACCGTGCAGCACCTCGTCGCCGCCGCGGGTGTCCAGCACCGCGACCTCCTCCAGCGACGCGAGAGACACCTGGTCCGCGGCCGGGTAGCCGAACCGCACCGCGTCGAACTCGACAGCCACGGCACCGGCGGGGACGGTGCGCGCGTCCCGCGCCTCGGTGATCATCGGCTGCACGTCGAGCACCTCGAAGACGCGCTCGAACGCCACCAGCGCGGTCATGATGTCCACGCGCGCGTTGGCCAGCGCGGTCAGCGGGCTGTACAGCCGCGTGAGCAGCAGCGCGAGGCTGACGACGGTGCCCGCCGCGAGCTGGCCCTGCAGTGCGAGCCAGCCGCCCAGGCCGTACACCAGTGCGGTCGCGAGCGCGGAGACCAGCGTCAGCGCGGTGAGGAAGACCCGCGCCGCCATGGCGCTGCGGACACCGATGTCGCGCACCCGGTTCGCCCGGTCGCCGAACTCGTCGGCCTCCTCCTCGGGCCGCCCGAACAGCTTCACCAACGTGGCGCCGGGCGCGGAGAAGCGCTCGGTCATCTGCGTCGTCATCGCGGCGTTGTGCACCGACGCCTCCCGCCGCAGATCGGCCAGCCGTAGGCCCATCGACCGGGCGGGCAGCACGAACACCGGCAGCAGCAGCAGCGCGAGCGCGGTCACCTGCCACGACAGCGTCAGCATCACCACGAGGGTGAGCACCAGCTGGATCACGTTGGTGACGAGCCCGGACAACGTCGAGGTCAACGCGGTCTGCGCGCCGATCACGTCGTTGTTCAGCCGGCTGACGAGTGCGCCGGTACGGGTCCGGGTGAAGAACGCCACCGGCATCCGCTGCACATGGGTGAACACGGCACGGCGCAGGTCCAGGATCAGGCTCTCGCCGATGCGGGCTGACTGCCAGCGCGAGGCCAGCCCCACCCCGGCGTCCACGACCGCGATGAGCGCGATCAGCACTGCGAAGCCGACGACGACCCCGGCACCGGCCCGGTCGACGATGCCGTCCACGACCCACCCCGCGAGCACCGGGGTGGCCACGGCGAGCACCGCGGCCACGGTGGACAGCGCGAGGAAGGCGGCGAGCTTGGCGTGGTGCGGACGGGCGAACCCAGCGATCCGACGCAGCGTGCCGGGGGCCAGCGCCCGTGGGACGTCGCGGGTGCGCATCGTGCCGCGCATCAGGCGTCGCGGATTGTCCATGGCTGCCCCCTTGCTGCGTACGGCGCAACGCTGTAAGCGCCGCAACACTTCCCGGGGGGGGCGGCTACGTCTTCTTGGCGCGGGTCGCGCCACCGCGGCCCCGCAGCGCGGCCCCGGACTCGGAGAGCACCCGGTGCACGAAGCCGTACGAGCGACCCGTCGACTCCGCGAGTGCCCGGATGCTGGCGCCCTTCTCGTACTTCTTCTTGAGGTCGGACGCAAGCTTGTCACGGGCGGTTCCGGTGATCCGGCTGCCCTTCTTGAGATCGGCCACGTCGACTCGCCTTCCTTGGGACTCGGGTCGGGCCGCAGACGGCCCCTCCACGACCAATGATCACCCACCTTAGCGATCTACGCCAGGCGATCTTCGCGCGGATCGGCGAACGGTTACGCCAGCTGGACGAGCTCCAGGTAATCGACGCTCCAGTGGTCCTCGGTGCCGTCGGGCAGCAGGATGACACGCTCCGGTTCGAGGGCCTCGACGGCGCCAGGATCGTGGGTGACGAGCACGACCGCGCCCGCGTAGCGCCGCAACGCTTCGAGCACCTGCTCGCGCGAGGCCGGGTCCAGGTTGTTCGTCGGCTCGTCGAGCAACAGCACGTTCGCGCCGGACGACACCAGGCCGGCGAGCGCGAGCCTCGTCTTCTCGCCACCGGACAGCGTGCCGGCGGGCTGCGCCAGCTGCTCCCCGCTGAACAGGAACGTGCCGAGCAGGGTGCGCAGCTGCTGCTCCCCCGCATCCGGCGCGGCTCGGCGGATGTTGTCCCACACGCTCGCGGAGTGGTCGAGGGTCTCGTGCTCCTGTGCGAAGTACCCGACGCGGAGTCCGTGGCCGGGCTCGACGTCGCCCGAGTCGGCCGTCTCCCGGCCACCGAGCAACCGCAGCAGCGTGGTCTTGCCGGCACCGTTGAAGCCGAGCACGACGACGCGGCTGCCGCGGTCGACCGCGAGGTCGACGCCGCTGAACACCTCGAGGGAGCCGTAGTACTTGGCGAGCCCGCTCGCGGTGAGCGGCACCCGGCCGCACGGCGCAGGCGCCGGGAAGCGGATCCGCGCGACCTTGTCCGCCCGCTGCACCGTCTCCAGCTCGGCGAGCATGGTCGACGCGCGCCGGGCCATGTTCTTCGCCGCGACGGCCTTCGTGGCCTTGGCGCCCAGCTTGTCGGCCTGTGCCCGCAGCGCGGCTGCCTTCTTCTCCGCGTTGGCCCGCTCGCGGCGGCGGCGCTTCTCGTCCGTCGCGCGGGCGTCGAGGTAGCGCTGCCAGCCCATGTTGTAGACGTCGGCCTCGCCTCGGACGGCGTCGAGGACCCACACCTTGTTCACCACCGCGGCGAGCAGGTCGACGTCGTGGCTGATGACGACGACCCCGCCGTCGTGGTTCTTGAGGAACTCCCGCAGCCAGGTGATGGAGTCCGCGTCGAGGTGGTTGGTGGGCTCGTCGAGCAGCAGTGTGGTGGTCGACCGGCCGCCGGACCCGTCGTTCGCGGCGAACAGGATCCGCGCGAGCTCGACGCGGCGGCGCTGACCGCCCGACAGGGTCCGCAGCGATTGGTGCAGCACGCGGTCGGGCAGGCCGAGGTTCGCGCAGATCCGGGCGGCCTGGCTCTCGGCAGCGTAACCACCGAGGGCGGAGAAGCGGTCTTCGAGCCTTCCGTAGCGGCGGACCGCCGCGTCGCGCTTGGCGTCGTCGACGAGCTCGGCCATCGCGGTCTGGGACTTCTCCATCTCGCGCAGCAGATCGTCCAGCCCGCGGGCTGAGAGGACCCGGTCCTTGGCGGTCAGCGAGAGGTCGCCCTCGCGCGGGTCCTGCGGCAGGTAGCCGTGCTCGCCGCTGCGGCTGACGTCGCCGCCGTGCGGCTGTCCCTCACCTGCGAGGACGCGCAGCGTGGTGGTCTTACCTGCGCCGTTGCGCCCGACGAGGCCGATGCGGTCACCAGGCTGGACGCGCAGCGTCGCTCCGGACAGCAGGATGCGGGACCCGGCGCGGAGCTCGAGGTCGGTGGCGGTGATCACAGGTGGGAACTCCCAGACGGCGGTCGCGGGCAGGACGGCGCACCCCGCGCACCACGGCGCGCAGAGTGGCGAGCGGATCAGCTCGTCGCAACCACCCGACCAGTCTACGTGGCCCCGCACCCCCAATGCCGCGTTCGCCTCATCCGATGAGGCCAACGCGGCATTGGTGACATCTCGGCACGGCGAATGCCGCGTTCGCAGCACTCACGGGACGTGGACCTCGACACAGCGGACGCGGCGGGCCACCTCGTCGAGGACCGCGCGGCGCGGCTCGGGGACGTCGAGCACCCGCGGTTCGGCGCGGGCGAGCAGCGTCACGAGCCGCCGATCCTCGGCAAGCACCCGCAGCGCGGAGCGGTCCCCACCCAGCACCAGCC
>JALYQB010000667.1 GCA_030856045.1 Actinomycetota bacterium | reverse complement strand
CAGCACTCGATGAGGACCTTCTCGGCGAACGGGTCCCCCACCTGGACAGACGGCAGCTTCTTGCGGCCTGCCATCGTCTCGTCGCCGACGAAGCTGTCCGACGCGAGAACGGAGACGCCGCCGATGCCGTCCAGCCCGGTGCGCGCCCCGAAGAGGATGATCTTGTTGCCCACGCCGGACGCGTGCGCGAGGTGCAGGTCCTGCACCCGCATCACGCCGACGCACAGCGCGTTGACCAGCGGGTTACCGGCGTAGGAGGCGTCGAACACCACCTCGCCGCCGATGTTGGGCAGTCCGAGGCAGTTGCCGTAGCCGCCGATCCCGGCCACGACGCCGGGCAGCACCCGCGCGGTGTCCGGCGCGTCGGCGGGGCCGAAGCGCAGCGAGTCGGCCAGCGCGACCGGGCGTGCGCCCATCGCCATGATGTCGCGCACGATCCCGCCGACGCCCGTCGCCGCGCCCTGGTAGGGCTCCACGTAGGAGGGGTGGTTGTGGGACTCGACCTTGAAGGTCACGGCCCAGCCGCCACCGACGTCGACCACCCCGGCGTTCTCCCCGATCCCGGCGAGCATCTTCTCTCGCATCGCGGGCGTCGTCGTCTCGCCGAAGTACTCGAGGTGCACCTTCGACGACTTGTAGGAGCAGTGCTCACTCCACATCACCGAATACATCGCCAGCTCGGCGTCGGTGGGGCGGCGGCCGAGGATCTCCCGGATCCGCGCATACTCGTCGTCGGCGAGACCGAGCTCGCGGTAGGGCTGCGGCTGGTCGGGAGTGGCGGTCGCGCGCGCCGTGGTGTCGACGGGCGAGGTGATGGCGGTCACCGGCGGGTCCTCCGGGGGTGGGACGGTGACCCGAGCGTAACCCTCAGCCGACAACGCCGACCGCAAGCCAACCAGACCTGCCACATGGAGCCAGGTGGCAGTCCGGTGCGGGGGGCCGTGGACACCGGTCCGGCACGGGCGTCAGGATCGACGGTATGCGCGCACTCGAGGGCCGCGCCGCGCTGGTCACCGGTGTGAGCAGGCGGGCGGGGAACGGCTTCGCGATCGCGCGGCGGCTACTCGACGACGGCGCCCGCGTTGTCGTGCACCCGGACGGCGCGTTCACGATGTTCCGCCGCGCGAGGCCGCCGCTGTCCGCCGTGCCCGAGGACGTCACCGACGACGCCGTGCGCGCCACTCGCCACCTGGCGGGCCGCTCGCGGCGAGTGATCGCTGGGTCACGTGCGCGCGAGGGCGTCCAGGACGGAGCGGAACATCGCAAGGCCGTGGTCGCTCGGGCCCGTGAGCGGATCGATCGCATGCTCCGGGTGCGGCATGAGCCCCACGACCCGCCCGTCGGGCGAGCAGATCCCCGCGACGGCGTTCATCGCCCCGTTCGGTGCCGCGCCGACGTAGCGGAACACCACCCGCCCCGACGCCTCCAGCTCTGCGAGCGTCGACGCATCAGCCACGTACCGGCCGTCGATGTTCTTCAGCGGCACGAGGATCTCCTCGCCGCCGGAGTACCGGCTGGTCCACGCCGTCGTCGTGTTCTCGACGGTGAGCCACTGGTCCTTGCAGAGGAACCGCAGCTCGGAGTTGCGCACCATCGCGCCCGGCAACAGCCCCGCCTCGCACAGGATCTGGAAACCGTTGCAGATGCCGAGCACCGGCATCCCACCGCGGGCCGCGTCGATCACGGCGCGCAGCACCGGCTGGTGGGAGGCGATCGCACCGGCGCGCAGGTAGTCGCCGTAGGAGAACCCGCCGGGGATCACCACCGCGTCCACCCCCCGCAGGTCGTCCTCCGCGTGCCACAGCGCGACCGGCACGCCGTCCGCGTAGCGCACCGCACGAGCGGCGTCGACGTCATCGAGGCTCCCGGGGAAGGTGATGACGCCGATCCTCCCTGACGAGAACGATGTCACAGCCGGCGCACCGTCCAGTCCTCGATCACCGGGTTCGCGAGGAGCTCGCCCGCGATCCGGTGCAGGGTGGCGTCGTCGACCGCGTCGTCGACCGACAGTTCGAAATGCTTGCCCTGCCGTACCTCGCGCACCCCGCCGATGCCCAGGCGCGGCAGCGCGCGGGCGATCGCCTGACCCTGCGGGTCGAGGATCTCGGGCTTGGGGACGACGTCGACAACGACTCTCGGCACGCCCGCAGGGTACCCGCCGTTCGGGTTCGCCCGTGGCGATCACCCCTGGCGCGCGTCCCCGGACCCGCCCGAGAGCGACGGCCATGCAGATGCTCGTGTTCGGCGGCACCCGATTCCTCTCCCGCGCCGTCTCGGCGGCGGCGCTCGCCCGCGGGCACGACGTGACGTGCGCCCGGATCGACGTCCGTGACCTGGCCGCGTGGATCGTCGACGCGGCCGACGTGTTGCGCGACGCCGGGGTGGAGCCCTGGGCCGGGCCGCGGTCGCTGCCGCTGTGGCTGCCCCCGGATCTGCGGGGACTGCAGGATCATGACGTGTCCGCCGTCCTCGCCGCGGCCCTGCGTCCCCGCCCGCTGCCCGACACCGCGGCGGCCACCCTCGCGCGCCGTGGTTGAAGCTGTCCGAGGCAGTCGACTACCTGCGTTGCGTCGCACCCGCCGTCGCCGTGCCGATCCACCAGGCCGTGCTCGCTATGCCGGAGATGCACTACAACCTATTCCGGCAGCCGGCCCCCGACGGTAGCGAGGTGCACGTCGCGGCACACGGCGAGCCCCTCGACATCTGACGCGGTCAAGCGGCGGCGCGCAGCGGTGCGGGCTCATACGTGCTCGGCCGCGCGCCGTGGTGCAACGCGATGTCGACGGCGTCGAGCAGCGCACCCCGACGTCCGGGATAAGCCAGGTCGGCGGCATCGATAGCGAGGCGGACAAGCCCCCCGCGGCGGGCGGTGCGGGCCGCGCCCAGCACCATCGCGCGGCACCACCACGGTTCTCCCGTGCCGTTGAAGCCGAGCACGCGCCCGCGATGGACGAGCCCGGCGCGCAGGTCCCGGACGCCGGCGGCGTCGGCGCACAGGCTGAAGC
>JALYQB010000665.1 GCA_030856045.1 Actinomycetota bacterium | reverse complement strand
ACGTCGTTGAACGGCAGCTGCGGCGAGAGCCACGGGAACACCACGAACAGCAGCAGCCCCACCACGACCAGAAAGAGCACGAGCGCCTCGACGACGCGGAGCGCCACCGGGCCGGGCAGCTGCCGCCAGATCCAGCCGTACACCGGGATCAGCCCTCCACCAGCTCGGCAGGGCGCTCGCTGCCCTTCGGGTACTGCGCGACGAGCACGCCGTGCACGATCAGCCGCTCCCGTGCCGAGAACTTCGGATGGCACGTCGTCAGTGTGATCAGCTGCGCTTGCGCGTCGGGCGGCAGCGCGGAGTCCCGCGGCCGCCCTGGCACCGGCGCGATGACCGACGCGTCACCGGGGGCGACGATCTCCATCCCCGACACCTCCGGGTACGGCGGCGGCAGCGGGGCCACGCCGCGGCAGCGCTCCGCAGCGCCCTTGCCCTCGGCCCACCCCGGGACCTCGCCCGCCAGCGGTAGGAGGCGGTAGACGAACCACTCGGTACGGGTCTCGACGACCAGGGCGTCGCAGGACTGCAGCAGGTCGAGGTCGTTGAACGGCGCACCCTTGCCCACACGGTGGCCCGCCACGCCGAAGTTGCCCGGCTGCCCCGGCAGCGCAGTGTCGGCGTAGTGACCCGGGCCGGTCGCGAGCGTCTCGTCGCCGGTGCCCTCGAGCACCGTGAAGGCGAAGTCCGGGCCGAACGCCGGCACGTGGAGGCGCGCGATCCCCTCGCCCGCCAGCGGCCGGTCCTGCGCGGTGCGGGGGTTAGCCCAGCGATCCTCGAGCGCAGCGGTGGCCTCCCGCTGCTTGCCCGCGGAGATCCAGTCGGTCACGTAGACCTCGTAGACGACGAACAGCAGCACCACCATGCCGACCGTGATGAGCAGCTCGCCGATGCCACGGACGACATCGCGCACCACGTCGCCTGCCGTGCGCCGCGGCGGTGGTTGCCGGTGGGAGTTGCGCACAGGCGTCCCGGTGCTCACCGTGCACCCTCCTCAGGCTGGTCCAGCCGCACCGGTCCGGTCGGGCGGCACCGCGACGGTACGCCGTCTCGCGACCCCGCAGCGCGGGCCACCCCTGCGCGGCCGCTCCGCACCTCGCCGGGGCGCGGCTGCGTTACCGTGTGGGGGCTCGCACGACACGGCAGACGAGGACACCATGCCCAAGTCGAAGGCCCGCAAGAAGTCGGTGTACACCCCGTCGACCGACCGGCTCGCTCCGGCGAAGCCGCGCCCCACCGGTCCGTCGCACCCGCTCTACGTCGCCGTCATGCTCGGTCTGATGCTGCTCGGGCTGCTCTGGCTGGTGGTCAACTACCTGGCGGGCGACCGCATCGGCTTCATGGCGGACCTCGGCGCGTTCAACTTCCTCATCGGCTTCGCCCTCATGATCGTCGGGCTGCTGATGACGATGGGCTGGCGATAGCGGGCGAACCACACGCGTGTCATTCATCCCCACTGTGGACAACTGCTGTGGACAACGACCCGACCAGGGGTGGCCGTGGAGTGCGCGCCGAAGCCGTTCGTGGTCGCTGCGGCCTGGGTCGGCGCCGGCTGCGCGGCCTGCTGGGCGCTGCTGACGACCGACCCACCCGCACGCGTGATCGCGCTCGCCGCGGTGGGCCTGCTGGGCTGCGCCGCGCTGCTCGGCACCCTCGTTCGACCACGGCTCAGTGCGGACACCGACGGTCTGCGCGTGGGCAGGCTCGGGGGCTCGCGACGGTGGGCGTGGCCGGACGTGCGCCGCGTCCAGGTGGTGGCGTCGCGGCGGTTCGGGCGGCGCACCGGGATGTTGGAGATCGACGCCGTGGACCCGGACGGCACCGAGCGCCTCGTCGTGCTCACGGCGCTCGACCTCGGCGCGGACCCGGCGGACGTGGCGGCGGAACTCGAGCGGATCAGCGGACGCACACGACGTCCGTGACGCCGGTGCACGAGATGGGCCCGTAGCGCAGATCGGACACGAGCACCATCGCCCCGATCAGGGCGACGAGCGCGACCACCGAGCCCACCTGCACCGCCAGTCGCCGCGGCGGTGGCGCGTAGGCCATCGCCGCCGTCGCGGCCGTGCCGAAGGCCAACCCCCCGAGGTGGCCGTAGATCGAGATTCCGGGCAGCGCGAAGGTGATCACGACATTGATCGCGATGATCCCGAGCGCCGAGCCGGGGCTTCCCCGCAGCCGCACCAGCACGATGAACAGCCCCCCCATCAGCCCCTACACCCCCCCGGAGGCCCCCCCGCTGAACCCCGTCGGGTACTCCAGCAAGAAGACGGCGGCCGAGCCGCCGAGCAGCGACACGAGGTAGACCGTGACGAACCGGCCGCGACCCAGGATGACCTCCAGGTCCCGCCCGATCACGTAGAGCGCGATCATGTTCAACGCCAGGTGCACGGGACCGAAGTGGAGGAAGCCGGAGGTCACCAACCGCCACAGCTGACCGCCCGCCACGGCGGGTGAGGACAGCACCCACTGCCGGAACAGGTCAGCCTCCGCGTTGCCCGCGAGGCTCCCGGCCTGTGCCACGGTCACCGCGAACACCAGCACGTTGACCGCGATGAGCACCGGGATGACGACGTTCTGCAGGTTCAGCCGCGCGCCGGCCATCGTCGTCGCGACGCGCTGGGTGCGCCTGCCCTCCGCCACGCAGTCGACACACTGGTAGCCGACGGACGCCTCCCGCAGGCACTGCGGGCACGCGGGCCGGTCACACCGCACGCAGCGCAGCCCCGTGGCGCGGTCGGGATGCCGCACGCACACGGCGGGCTCGACGCCGTGGGATGGGTGGGGCGGGACCGTCACGGCGGCGCCGTCACGCCCCGGCGGGGCTGACGGTGACGCGCTCGATGACGACGTCGTTCACCGGCCGGTCCCCGGGCCCGGTGGAGGTGCGCGCGACCGCGTCCACCACGGTGCGG
>JALYQB010000654.1 GCA_030856045.1 Actinomycetota bacterium | reverse complement strand
CGACCCTGGCCGGCGGCGCCGCTGCAGCGCCGGGTGCGCCCGCGATCCCCGCCGAGCTGCCCGCGACCACTGGGGAGACGCCCGCGGATCCGTCGGCTCCGGCACCGACGCCGGGCACGAAGACCGGCGTCACCGGACTGACGATCTCCTCGTTCGCGGTCGACGGGGACGCCACCCGTCTCGTGGTGGACGTCGTGACGAGCGGGACCGGCCCGGTGGAGCTGGTCTTCAAGTACGCGACCGCCGGTCGCAGCGAGCCGGGCGCCGTCGAACTCGGCACCGTGACGAACACCCTGGTGGGTGACACGAGCTACTCGGTGACCGACGTCCTCACCATCCCCGCATCCTGCCCCGACACGCGGATCGTCACGGTGCTCACCGCCCCGGTCGCGCGACCGGGGACCCGGGTCGACCAGGTGAGCTTGCCCGCGTGCGAGGAGGGTGTCCCGGTGGAACCGCGGTCCGACCTGCCCGGCGCCCCGCCCGCGCCCGCCGGACCATCGGCGTTCGCACCGGCAGCGGGCTGACCGACCGTAGAGTGCCCCGGTGGACCGGTGGGCGGTGCTGCTCGTGCCGTTGCTGCGTGACGTGCCGGACTTCCGCGTCGTGGTCGAGATCGCCGGGCGACCCGTCGAGGCTCTGCTGGCAGTCTGAGGAGGTCCGCCACGCACCGCGGTGCCCGTGGTGCGCGTTATCGTGGTGAGTCGGCGTTGGCCCGAGCGCAGCGAGGAGGAGGCGTGAGCCAGGACCTGCAACCTGCCGTCGTGCGGCAGCCCGGCGATGACGCCGCCGACGGCGCGCCCGAGCGAGCGCCGTCCGCGACGCGTCGGGTTCGCGCGCGGATCGCCCGGCGGATCACCGCGCAGCGTCCCTCCGCGGTGAAGCAGGTCCTGGAGCCCCTCAGCGCGGTGCACCGCGAGCTGCACCCCAAGGCCGACCTCGCGCTGCTGCAGCGCGCCTACGACATCGCCGAGGAGAAGCACTCCGAGCAGCAGCGCAAGTCCGGTGACCCGTACATCACCCACCCCCTCGCGGTCTCCACGATCCTCGCCGAACTGGGCATGGACACCACGACGCTGGTGGCCGCGCTGCTGCATGACACGGTCGAGGACACCGATTACTCGCTGTCCCGGCTGACCGTCGACTTCGGCGACGAGGTCGCGCACCTCGTCGACGGGGTAACCAAGCTCGACAAGGTGCAACTCGGTGCCGCGGCCGAGGCCGAGACCATCCGCAAGATGGTGATCGCGATGGCCCGCGACCCGCGGGTGCTGGTCATCAAGCTGGCCGACCGGCTGCACAACATGCGCACGATGCGTTTCCTGCCGCCGGAGAAGCAGGCCCGCAAGGCCCACGAGACCCTCGAGGTACTCGCCCCGCTCGCGCACCGGCTGGGGATGGCGACGATCAAGTGGGAGCTCGAGGATCTGTCGTTCGCGATCCTGCATCCGAAGAAGTACGACGAGATCGTGCGGCTGGTCGCCAATCGTGCCCCGTCCAGGGACACCTATCTGCGCACGGTGATCGACGAGGTGTCCTCGCAGCTGTCCGGCTCACGGATCTCCGCGACCGTCGAGGGAAGGCCGAAGCACTACTACTCGATCTACCAGAAGATGATCGTCCGCGGCCGGGACTTCGACGACATCCACGACCTGGTCGGGGTCCGGATCCTGGTGGACGACGTGCGTGACTGCTACGCCGCCGTGGGCGTCGTGCACTCGGTGTGGCAGCCGATGCCGGGACGGTTCAAGGACTACGTCGCGCAGCCCCGGTTCGGGGTCTACCAGTCGCTGCACACGACCGTGATCGGCCCGGACGGCAAGCCGCTCGAGGTTCAGATCCGCACCCGGGACATGCACCGCACCGCCGAGTACGGGATCGCGGCGCACTGGCGGTACAAGGAGGCAGGCGGAGCGCACCGCGGTGGTCACAACCAGGCCGTCGAGGTCGACGAGATGGCATGGATGCGCCAGCTGCTCGACTGGCAGCGGGAGGCCGCGGACCCGGGGGAGTTCCTCGAGTCACTGCGCTACGACCTCGCCGTCCACGAGATCTTCGTGTTCACGCCGAAGGGCGACGTGATCACGCTTCCCGCCGGCTCGACGCCCGTGGACTTCGCGTACGCCGTGCACACCGAGGTGGGGAACCGGTGCATCGGTGCGCGGGTGAACGGCCGGCTCGTCGCGCTGGAGCGGCAGCTGGAGAACGGCGAGGTCGTCGAGATCTTCACGTCGAAGGCGGAGGTTGCCGGCCCGAGCCGCGACTGGACCGGCTTCGTGGCCTCGCCGCGGGCAAAGGCCAAGATCCGGCAGTGGTTCGCGAAGGAGCGCCGCGAGGAGGCGATCGAGCTCGGCCGCGACGCGATCGCCAAGGAACTGCGCCGCGTCGGGTTGCCCGTGCAGCGGCTGGTGTCCGCGGAATCGATGACCGCGGTGTCCCGCGAGCTGCACTACACGGATGTCAGCTCGCTCTACGCCGCGGTGGGGGAGCACCGCGTCTCCTCCCGCCACGTCGTGCAGCGCCTCGTCGCGCTGCTCGGCGGGGAAGAGGCCGCCGAGGAGGTGCTCGCCGACCGGGCGACGCCGTCCACCGTGCAACTGCGTCGCGAGACCGGGGACTCCGGCGTCATCGTCAAGGGGACCGGCGACGTGTGGGCGAAGCTCGCGCGGTGCTGTACCCCCGTGCCGGGCGACGACATCCTCGGCTTCGTCACTCGCAGCAGCGGCGTCAGCGTGCACCGCACCGACTGCACCAACTCGCCCGACCTCCAGGACCAGCCCGAGCGGCTCGTCGAGGTGGAGTGGGCGCCCTCGACGTCGTCGTCGGTGTTCCTCGTCGCGATCCAGGTCGAAGCGCTGGACCGGCACCGGCTGCTCTCCGACGTCACGAAGGTGCTCGCGGACGAGAAGGTGAACATCCTGTCCGCGTCGGTCACCACGTCGCGGGACCGGGTCGCGGTGAGCCGGTTCTCGTTCGAGATGGGCGACCCGAAGCACCTCGGCCACGTGCTGCGCGCCGTGCGCAATATCGAGGGCGTCTACGATGTGTACCGCGTGACGTCCTCGAACTGACCGACTGCGGTCAGCCGGTGATGATGGCGGTCTGGATCTGGACCGGGGTGGCGGGCGGACCGTCGGGGGCGCCGCCCTGCGCGCCGGCGCGGGCGATCTCGTCGATAACCTCTAGGCCCTCGTCGGAGACGGTGCCGAAGACCGTGTAGTCGGACGGTAGGGCGGCGTCGCCGTAGACGAGGAAGAACTGACTGCCGTTGGTGTCGGGGCCGGAGTTGGCCATGGCGAGGTAGCCACGGCCGTAGCGGATGTCGGGCCACGTCTCGTCGGCGAAGCTGTAGCCGGGTCCGCCGGTGCCTGCGCCGGTGGGGTCACCGCACTGCAGCACCTGCAGTCGGGCGCCGGTGGTCAGGCGGTGGCAGGGGGTCTCGTTGAGGTAGCCCTGTTCGGTGAGGCTGACGAAGTTCGCCACCGCGCAGGGGGCGAGGGCGCGGTCGAGGGTCACCGGGATCGCGCCCGCGCTCGTCTCCAGGGTGATCCCGACGGTGCCCTCGGTGGGCGTGGGGCCGGCTGCGGGCGGGGTCACCGGCTTGGCCGGGGGGCGCCCGTCGGCTGGGTACTGGCAGTCGACCGAGGCGGGCAGCGCCTCGGGACGGACGGGTTCCGGCGCACGCTGCGTCGGGATCTCGACCGGGGCCGGTGCCGCGTTCGACGGCGCCGCACTGGAGGGCGCCGCACTGGAGGGCGCCGCATCGGGCGGTGCCGCGGCGCTGTCGACGTCGTCGTCCCTGCCCAGCATGGTGATGAGCACCACCAGGCCCACCACGAGCAACACCGCGGCCGCGCTTCCTGCGACGGCGTACGTCCGGCGACGCTTGGCCCGCTCGGCGCGGCGGGTGAGCTGACGGTCCAGCTTGCGCTTGGCGGCCTGGCGACGCTGCTCGTTCGTGGGCACCGGTGTGCGCTCCTGGCGGTTCGGGATCGGGTCCGCGCCGGAGTCTAGGGCCGCGCAGCGTGCGGCCCGCGTCAGCCTGTCAGGATGGCCGGGTGACGACGATCGAGGAGGACTCGATCTCAAACGCGAGACTAGGCTGGTCCCCGCTCCCGACCCCGTGAGGTGTCCCCGTGCTCGTCGTTGGCTTCCCCGCCGGGGCCTTCCAGGCCAACTGCTTCGTCCTCGCCGCCGAGGCGGGCGGTCCCTGCGTCATCGTGGACCCCGGCCAGGACGTCGAGGAGCCGCTGCAGCAGGTGCTGCGTGAACACCGGCTCGACCCGGTCGCGGTCGTGCTGACCCACGGCCACTTCGATCATGTGTACTCGGTGACGCCGGTCTGCGACGGCAACGACATCCCGGCGTGGATCCACCCCGACGACCGGGTGCTGCTGTCCGACCCGATGCGCGGGCTGTCCGCGGAGGCCGGTCAGCTGTTCGGCGGGCGCGTCGAGCTGCGGGAGCCCTCCGAGGTGCGGCTGCTCGAGGACGGGGCGTCGCTCGACCTGGCCGGGGTGACGCTCATCGTCGACCACACGCCCGGGCACACGCGGGGCTCGGTGACGTTCCGCACGGCGGCCGACGACGGCACTGGCCTGCTCGTCGCGGGCGACGTCCTGTTCGCGGGGTCGATCGGGCGGACCGACCTGCCCGGCGGCGACCACCAGGCGATGCTCGTCTCGCTGCGGGACAAGGTGCTGGTGCTCGACGACGAGACGGTCGTGCTGCCCGGCCACGGTCCCACCACGACCGTCGGCCGCGAGCGTGCGAGCAACCCGTTCCTGCAGGGGCTGCCCGTCGGCGGCCCACGACGAGGGCTCTGAGCCGTCCTCCACCCGCGCTCGGGTCGACCTCACGCGGGCACCGCGTCCCGGCGGGCCACCACGGCGGCGATGATCGTCGTCACGGGCACGGCGGCGACGAGGCCGATGCTGCCGACGAGGGTGCGCACCACCTCCTGCGCGACGTCCTGCGCGGTCACCAGCGTGCCGAAACTCTGGCCCGACAGGGAGAACAGCAGCAGCACGGGCAGCGCGGCGCCCGCGTAGGCGAGAGCGAGCGTGTTGACCGCGGAGGCGATGTGGTCGCGCCCGATCCGCAACGCCGCCCGGTACAGCTGCCCGGTTCCCAACGACGGGTTCGCCCGCCGCAGCTCCCACACCGCGCTCGTCTGTGTCACCGTGACGTCGTCGAGCACCCCGAGGGCGCCGATCACGACCCCGGCCAGCAGCAGCCCCCGGGCGTCGATGCCCGTCCCCAGCACGCCGATGAGGTTCTGGGTGCCGGTGTCGAGCCCGGTCAGCCGGGTCGCTGCAGCGAACGCGACTCCCAGCGCGCCGATCAGCGCGAGGCTCAGCAGCGTGCCCAGCACCGCCGTGGACGTGCGGGCGGACAGGCCGTGGGACAGGTACAGCGTGCCGAACATGATCACCGCGGCGCCGAGGACACCGACGAGCAGGGGCGAGCTGCCTGCGAGGATCGCGGGGACCACGTAGCCGAGCAGGATCGCGAAGCTGAACCCCAGCGCGGCGAGCGAGGCGACACCCTTCCACCGGCCGAGGAGCAGCACCGCTGCGACGAACAACGCCAGGAGCCAGACCATCGGGAGACCGCGCTGGAAGTCGACGATCTGGTAGGACCCGGGCGCCGTCGGGTCACCCCCGGTGTAGGCCAGCACGATGTCGTCGCCTGCGGCGAACTCCGGGGTGCTCGGCTCGTCGGGCAGCACCTGGCGGATCGTGCTGCCGGGCAGGTCCCCGTCGGTCAGCCGGATCGTCAGCGCGGTGCAGTCGGCACGACCCGAGGTCGCGCCCACGGAGCAGGGCGACATGCTCGTCTCCGTCACCTCACCGCGCACCGGCTGCTGCCCGAACCCGACGTCCGTGGTCGGCACCTGTTGCCGATCGGGCCAGGTCAGCGCCACCCCGGCGACCGCGACCAGCGCGAGAGGGACGAGCAGCACGGCGAGCAGCACCCGCACGGTGCGGGTGGCGGGGTCGGCCGGGCCGTGGCCGTGCCCGTGCCCGTGCCCGTGGGACGGACGCGGCGTGGGCTCGATGCGGCGGCGGTGCGAGGTCGGTCCGCGGGACGTCACCGCGCCATCCTGCCCACGAGCGTCGCTGCCATGGCGCGAGCGTAGGCGGTGATGGTGTATCGAACTCATGTTCGATACAGTGCGGGTCGTGCGATGGGACAACCTGACGCTGTCGTCGGACCAGGACGCGCTGTTCGGCGTGGACCGGGTCGTCGAGCGCACCTTCGACACTCCCGAGTTCCGTGGTATGACGTTCTACGAGGTCCGCGCCCGGTCGATCATCAACCGGGTGCCGAGCGGCTCGCGGATGCCGTTCAGCTGGACGATCAACCCGTACCGGGGCTGCTCCCATGCGTGCCGGTACTGCCTGGTGGGCGAGACACCGATCCTGCTGGCCGACGGCCTGCCGAAGCCCCTGGCGGAGCTGCGCGTGGGTGACGCGATCTACGGCACTGTCCGGCGGGGCTCCCACCGCCGCTTCGCAGTCACCGAGGTACTGGCGCACTGGCGGACGGTCAAGCGCGCCTACCGTGTGACGCTGCAAGACGGCACCGAGCTCGTGGCCAGTGGTGACCACCGCTTCCTCACCGACCGCGGATGGAACACGTCGTCGGCGCAACGCCCGGTGACCGCCGTCGACCGCAGCTGACCACCCACGACGAGCTGGTCGGCACCAGAGGCTTCCCGCACGAGCCGGAAGCACCGGTCGACGCGCGGCTACCGGTGGTGTCCGTGGCAGATCTGGGCGTCGACGTTCCGATGTACGACATCACGACCGGTACCGGCGACTTCATCGCGAACGGTGTGGTGTCGCACAACTGCTTCGCTCGCAACACCCACGAGTACCTCGATCTCGACGCCGGGCAGGACTTCGACTCGAAGGTGGTCGTGAAGGTGACTGCGCCGGAGCTGGTGCGGATGGAGCTGGCCCGGTCGCGGTGGGCGGGCGAGCACATCGCGATGGGGACCAACGTCGATTGCTACCAGCGCGCCGAGGGCCGGTACCGGCTGATGCCGGGGATCCTGGCCGCGTTGCGCGACGCCGCGAACCCGTTCTCGATCCTCACCAAGGGCACGCTCGTGCTGCGCGACCTCGACCTGCTGCGCGAGGCGGCCGAGGTCACCGACGTCACCGTGAACGTGTCGGTCGGGTCGGTGGACCGGCAGGTGTGGCGCGACGTCGAGCCCGGGACCCCGGCACCGCAGGCCCGGCTCGGCGTCTGCCGCGCGCTCACCGACGCCGGCATCGGATGCGGTGTGCTGATGGCCCCCGTGCTGCCGTACCTCACCGACTCGCCCGAGCAGCTCGACGCCACCGTGCGGGCCATCGCGGAGGCGGGGGCGCGCAGCGTCTCCCCGCTGGTCCTGCACCTGCGCCCAGGCGCGCGCGAGTGGTACCTCGGCTGGTTGCAGCGTGCGCACCCCGAGCTGGTCGGGCCCTACCGGGAGCTCTACGGCCGCGGCGCCTACGCACCGAAGTCCTACCAACGCGGCGTCACCGATCAGGTGGCCCGCCTCGCGCGGCGCTACGGCGTGGGGCGGGCGTCACCGGACACGCCCGGCACACCGGCTCACGCCCGTCCCGGATAACCTCGTGCGCGGACCACGTCCCCTGCCGAACGAGGAGCCGTTCCCGTGATGCGCACCCATCCCGCCGGCTCGCTGCGCGCCGAGCAGGCCGGGCAGGCCGTCACCCTCGCGGGGTGGGTCGCCCGCCGCCGCGACCACGGGGGCGTCATCTTCATCGACCTCCGGGACGCCTCTGGGATCGCACAGGTCGTGTTCCGCGATGCAGCGATGGCCCAGGCCGCGCACCGCCTGCGCGCCGAGTACTGCGTGCTCGTCACCGGCATCGTCGCCCAGCGTCCCGCGGGCAACGAGAACCCCGACCTCGAGACGGGCAGCATCGAGGTGACGGCCACGGCGCTCGAGGTGCTGAGCGAGGCGGCAGCGCTGCCGTTCCCGCTGGACGACCATCTCGACGTCGGCGAGGAGATCCGGCTGCGGCACCGCTACCTCGACCTGCGCCGGGCGCGACCCGCCGCGGCGATGCGGATGCGCAGCGAGGCCAACCGGGTGGCGCGCACCGTGCTGCACGACGAGGGGTTCGTCGAGGTCGAGACCCCGACCCTGACCAAGTCGACCCCGGAGGGAGCCCGCGACTTCCTGGTGCCCGCCCGCCTGCAGCCGGGGTCCTGGTATGCGCTGCCCCAGTCGCCGCAGCTGTTCAAGCAACTGCTCATGGTCGCCGGGTTCGAGCGGTACTACCAGATCGCCCGCTGCTATCGGGACGAGGACTTCCGCGCCGACCGCCAGCCGGAGTTCACCCAGCTCGACGTCGAGATGAGCTTCGTCGACCAAGATGACGTGATCGCGCTGGGCGAGCACATCGTCGTGGCACTGTGGCAAGAGCTCGCCGGGTACCGGATACCGACCCCGATCCCCCGCCTGCGCTACGCCGACGCGATGGCGCGCTACGGCACCGACAAGCCCGACCTCCGCGTCCACCTGGAACTGACCGAGCTCACCTCGTTCTTCGTCGAGACCCCGTTCCGCGTCTTCCAGGCGTCCTACGTCGGCGCGGTCGTGATGCCCGGCGGGGCAGACCAGCCGCGGCGGCGGTTCGACGCCTGGCAGGACTGGGCCAAGCAGCGGGGTCACCGCGGTCTCGCGTACGTCACCGTCGGTGCCGACGGCACCCTCGGCGGGCCGGTGGCGAAGAACCTCGCCGACCACGAGCGGGACGGCCTCGCGAAGGCCACCGGGGCGGAGCCGGGGGACTGCGTGTTCTTCGCCGCGGGCGACCCCGCGGACGCGCAGGCGCTGCTCGGTGCGGCACGGGTGGAGATCGGGCACCGGTGCGGGCTCATCGACGAGTCGGCGTGGTCGTTCCTGTGGGTCGTCGACGCGCCACTGTTCGAGCCCGCGGACAAGACCGACGACGTCGCCGTCGGGTCGGGCCGCTGGACCGCCGTGCACCACGCCTTCACCTCGCCGACGCCGGAGTGGGTGGACCGGTTCGAGGACGACCCCGGCGCCGCGCTCGCCTACGCCTACGACATCGTCTGCAACGGCAACGAGATCGGCGGCGGCTCCATGCGTATCCACCGCGCCGACCTGCAGCAGCGGGTGCTGCGCCTCATGGGCATCGGCGAGCAGGAGGCGCAGGAGAAGTTCGGCTTCCTGCTCGACGCCTTCCAGTACGGCCCCCCGCCACACGGCGGCATCGCGTTCGGCTGGGACCGGATCTGCATGCTGCTGGCCGGAGCGGCGTCGCTGCGTGACGTGATCGCGTTCCCGAAGTCCGGGGGCGGGTTCGACCCGCTGACCGGCGCGCCTGCCGCCATCACCGCGGCGCAACGGGCCGAGGCCGGGGTGGACGCGCCGAAGGCGCCGCCCGCCGCCGGGTAGTCCCCGGTGCTGCACCTGCGGGTGATCTGTCCGGCCGAGCTGACCGACGAGGTCCTCTCCCGGCTCGGCGACCAGGCCGGCACCGCCCACCTCACCGTGCAGCGCGGCGTCGCCGTGGCCCCGGTAGGTGATCTGGTGCAGGCCGACATCGCCCGCGAAGCCGCCGACGACGTGCTCGCGCAGCTCTGCGAACTCGGGGTGGACCACTCCGGCGGTATCACCCTCGAACCGCTCGACACGGTGCTCTCCGACGCTGCGGACGCCGCGCAGGTGGCCGCGCCGGGGGACGAGGCTGACGCGGTGGTGTGGGACGAGCTGATCAGCCGGACCGGCACCGAGTCCCGGCTGTCCGCCACGTTCTTCGCGTTCCTCACCCTCGCGTGCCTCATCGCGGTAGTCGGCGTCGTCACCGACTCACCGGTGACGATCGTGGGCGCGATGGTCGTCGGGCCCGAGTTCGGCCCGCTCGCGGCAGTGGCGGTGGGGTTGGTGCTGCGCCGCTGGGACCTGGTGCGGCGCGCCGGGCTCGCGCTGGGCCTCGGGTTCCCCGCCGCGATCGGAGTCACCGCGGTCGCGACGCTGTTCGCCGAGGCCGCGGGCCTGGTGTCCGTGAACCCGCTCGGCGGCGCCGACCAGGTGGACTTCATCTTCGACGTGGGCCCTTTCTCCTTCATCGTGGCGCTGCTCGCGGGCGCGGCCGGGATGCTGTCGATCACCTCGGCCCGCTCGGCGGCCCTGGTCGGCGTGTTCATCTCCGTCACGACGGTTCCGGCCGCCGCCGCGGCGGTGGTCGCCGTCACGACCGGGGACGTTGCGCGGAGTCTGCAGTCGAGCGCTCAACTGCTGGTCAACCTGCTCGGGATCGTGCTCGCCGGAGCTGTCGTCCTGGCGCTGCGGACGCGGCGGCGAGGCGGCGCGATGGGGCGCCCTCTCGCCCGCGGGTGAGCCCGCTGATCCCCCTCGACGGCCGCGGACCGCTACGCTCGGCAGGGA
>JALYQB010000627.1 GCA_030856045.1 Actinomycetota bacterium | reverse complement strand
CCCGCTGAACAACCGCTCGGAAAGCAGCACAACTGGGGCGAGGATGCCCATAACCCAGAGTACCAGGAGGTAGATCGTCGCACGCAATCCTCGCCCAATGATCAGGGATAGACCGATGAAGCACTCCCTGTTGCCTCATGTCAAGATGCCCGGGTAGCTGAGTTCGTTGCCTCAGATGCGGATGCCCGCTTCGGTGCGTTCGGTCTGGTGCGTGCTGCTGCCTTCGCGGTGGTCAGGGTGAGCAGCTCGGCGGTGAGGGCTTGGATCTCCCGTTGAACGGCCGCCGGGTTGATCTTGTCGTAGGTTCGGGCGAGGACGCTGGTGATCTTCTTGGTGATCTTCGGGTGCTGACCGGCGCGCTGGTGCGGGGTCGCCGCGGTGTCGTGCTTTTTGGTCACCTTCGCCCCGTGGCGAACCTTCGAGACGAGCTTCTGCTGCGGGTAGAAGTAGTTCGTCAGCAGACTCTGCAGGGACCAGATCTTGTTCAGCAGCACCAGTTCGGCCGGGGTGTCGTAGCGGTGGTAGCCGGCGATCTGACGCACCACAGCCCAGTTCTTCTGCTCGACGTGGGCGCCGTCGTTCTTGTTCCCCGGCCGCGACCGGGTGAAGGTGATCTTGTGCTGTTCGCAGTAGGCGAGCAGGTGCGCGTTGATGAACTCGGCGCCGTTGTCGGAGTCGATGCCGATGATCGGGAACGGGAACTCGGCGGCGATCTCGGCGAGCGCGGCGAGGACCCACTTCTGGGCCTTGTTGCGGACCGTGCGGTTCTCGGTCCACCCGGTCGCGATGTCGGTCACGGTGAGCGTGGAGCAGAAGTCTCCGGCGGCGTTGCCGCCCTCGTGGCCGACCAGGTCGATCTCTACGAACCCCGGAACCGCGTCGTCCCAGTCCGCCCAGGTGCGGATCGGGATCGCATCCTTCAGCAGGCTGCCCGGCTTGGTGTGCGAACGGCCCCAGGGCCGCAGCTTCGCCCGGTCCGGCGCCAACCGCCGATCGATCGTCGCCGCCGACATCCGAACGAGCAGCGCAGCGGTGTGATCGTCGAGATCGAGCTCACCGACCCGGCGCAGCCGGGCGACCAGCTCAGGCAGGAACGGCGCCATCCGCTTGCCGGCCGGGGCGCCCAGCACCGCCCAGCAGAACCGCAGAGCCACCAGTACATCCTCGCCGTAGACCGGCGGCCGCGGTGCGCGCTCACGCACCACCCTCGGTGCCAGCGCGGTGCGCAGCGCCTTGCGGGCGTGGTCCCGATGCCACCCCGTCGTCGCGCACAGCTCATCCAGAATGATCTTCTTCCCGGCCCGGTCGGCACGCCGATACCGCCCCGCGGTCTGCTTGGTCACGGCCTTGCGCTGGCTCATCGTCAACCCCACACAGCGATCTGTGCCGCCAGCAGGTCAACAGACCCGCAGACACGCCGCACGCGGGCATTCTCAGATGAGGCAACGACCCCATCCACGCGGGCATCTTTGATGAGTCAACGCGGGTGGTGGCTCGCCAGCCTGACGCTGGTTAGAATCGAGGTGCTGCATAGTTGTGGATCTCCGTTCACCTCTGAGATCCGGACCGACCGCTTTGGTTGGAAGCCCTGTAGGTCGGCACCGGATCGTTGGACAGCAGCACGAGTGCCCCCGGTGGCCATGGAGCCGCCGGGGGTGCCCGTGTATTCAGGGGGTGGGAGCGCCACCACCCACCGGGCCGGCCCGGCACCTCGGTGGTGATCGGCTCGCCGGCGTCGAGGCGGGTGAGCTCGTCCGCGGCCTGGTCGCACTGGGCCTCGAGCTCGGCTCGGCGAGCGTCGCGGGCACGCGCGTCGAGGCCGGGCACGCGCCCGTTGCCAATCACGCGGCCGCCTCCGCCTGGTTCTGGTCTGTGTCCTCAAAGGTCGGGAACTGGCTCGGTGCCGGTGCCTGCACTCGCTGGCCGGTACCGGTTCCCGAGAGCGGATCCGGCCGAGGTCCGGGAGGTCGTCGGGCACGGTCTGGAGCCGCTCACCTGACGCCCCTCCGCGC
>JALYQB010000626.1 GCA_030856045.1 Actinomycetota bacterium | reverse complement strand
GCGCGGAGGTCCTTGCGCAGGATCTTGCCCGAGGCCGACTTCGGGATCACGTCGATGAACTGCACCGCGCGGACCTTCTTGTGCGGTGCGACCTTCTCCGCCACGAACGCCATCACACCGACCTCGTCGAGGTCGTCCGCACCCTGCTGCCGGACCACGAAGGCCTTCGGCACCTCCTCGCCGTCCGCGTCGCGAACCCCGATGACGGCGGCGTCGGCGACCTGCGGATGGGTGAGCAGCAGCGCCTCCAGCTCGGCGGGTGGGACCTGGTACCCCTTGTACTTGATCAGTTCCTTGACCCGGTCGACGATGGTGACGTTGCCCGCCTCGTCAACGGTCGCGATGTCCCCGGTGTGCAGGAAACCGTCGGCGTCGAGGGTCTCCGCGGTGGCCTGCTCGTTGCCCAGGTAGCCGACCATCACGTTCGGCCCCTTGCACCACAGCTCACCGGGCGCGCCGAGCTCGGTGACCTCCTCGCCGGTCCCGGTATCGACGAGCTTGCACTCCATGTTGGGGATCGTCACCCCGACCGAGCCGAGCGGGATGTCGGTGCGGTCGTCGGGCACGACGTGGCTGACCGGGCTCATCTCGGTCATGCCGTAGCCCTGCTTCACCTTGCAACCGATCCGCGCCGCGACGGCCTGGGCGAGCTCCGCGTCCAGTGCCGCGGCACCGGAGAACACCACGTCGACCGACGAGAGATCGTACCGGTCGATCATCGGGTGCTTGGCCAACGCCACCGCCACCGGCGGTGCGATGTACACCCGGTTGATCTTGTGGTCCTGGATGCTGCGCAGGAACGCCTCCAGGTCGAACCTCGGCAGTGTCACCACCCGCGCGCCGGTGTGAAGGCCGAGGTTCATCAGCACCGTCATGCCGTAGATGTGGAAGAACGGGAGTACTGCGATCAGCCGGGTGTCGTCGGTCGCCACGAACATCGGCTCGCACTGCTTGATGTTCGCCACCAGATTCCGGTGGGTGAGCATCACGCCCTTGGGGTGGCCCGTGGTCCCCGACGAGTACGGCAGCACGGCGAGGTCCGTCGCGGGGTCGATGGTGACGTCCGGCGGCGCGGCGTCCTCGGCCAGCAGGTCCGCCAGCGCGGTGTACCCCGGTGCGCCGTCCAGTACGACGATCTCCGCGACGCCCACGCCGTCCTGCGCGGTGGCCGCGGTCGCCCGGTCCAGGAACGCGGAGATCGTGAACATCAGCTTCGCGCCGGAGTCTTGGAGCTGCTTCGCGAGGTCGTCCGGCGTGTAGAGGGAGTTGACCGTCGTCGCGGTCGCACCTGTCCGCAGGATCCCGTGGAAGATCACGGCGTAGTACGGGGTGTTCGGGGCGAAGATCGCCACCCGGTCGCCCTTGCCGATGCCGCGCCCGGCGAGCGCACCGGCCACCTGGTTCACCAGCACCGAGAGCTGCCCGTAGGTGATCGACTGCCCCGACACGCCGTCGACCAGCGCCGGCCGGTCCACCCGGTCGCCAAGGTTACCGAACATGAGCTCGGTGATCGAGATGTCGGGGATGTCGACGTCCGGCAACGGACTGCGGAAGGGCATCGGGAGCTCCTCAGGAGGGCACGGAGTGTGCGAAACGGGCGAATCGTAGCGGAGCCTTCGCCCGACGTCATTGATCCCCGGCTTGGAGACATGCGCTCGGCACACTGAACGTAGCGGCATTGCCACCTGGTCCGCTAGGGCGCCCGCGTGCTGCTGCAGCGGGCGGGTCACGACTCGGTGACGGGGCCGGTCGGGCGCTGCTCGGGCCGCACGAGGTGTTCGAACGCCGACAGGTTCGCCAGCGACTCCCCCCGCGACACCCGCCAGTCCCACTCCCGGCGGATCGAGGAGGCGAACCCGATCTCCAGCAGCGCGTTGAAGTCACCGTCGGCGGCTTCGACGACCTGCCCGAGCACGCGGTCGAGCTCGTCGGCCGTCACCGACTGGTGGGCCAGCCGGCCGACGAGGTAGATGTCGCCGATCTTGTCGACGGTGTAGTGGACGCCGTAGAGCCGGGCGTTGCGGCGCAGCAGCCAACGGTAGACGTCCTCGTGGGCCTCATCCGGGCGGCGGCAGACGAACGCCTCCACCAGCACGCCGTGCTCCCCCGCGACCACCCAGCAGTTGGTCTGCAGCTTCTTGCTGCCGGGCAGCGTGACGAAGAAGCTGCCGGGCCCCTTCCGGTCGTAGTCGAGCTCGGCCTCGTCCAGCGCCGCGGCGAGGACCCGGTCCGCGTCGTCGACCGCGCTCACACCGCCACCTCCGCGCCCAGCGCGTCGACGCGGTACGCGGTCGCCGCGTCGGCGTAGGTGCGCAGCAGCGTGTCGGTCGTGCGGTCCCACGAGAAGCGGCCCGCGTGCGCGGTGGCGCCCCGGGCGAGCCCCCGCGCCAGGCTGGGGTCCAGCGCGATCGACGACAGCGCGTCGGCCCACGCCTGCGGCTCGTGGCCCTCGACGAGCAGCCCGGACACGCCGTCCGCGACGGCCACCGGCAGCCCGCCCACCGCGGCGGCGACGACCGGGGTGCCGCAGGCCTGCGCCTCGAGCGCGACGAGGCCGAAGGACTCGTTGTGGCTGGGCACGGCGACCACGTCGGCCGCGCGGTAGACGTCTGTGAGGTCGGCGCCACCCTGCGGCGGCGCGAACCGCACGACGTCGGCGATCCCGAGCGCCCCC
>JALYQB010000593.1 GCA_030856045.1 Actinomycetota bacterium | reverse complement strand
CCGCCGCAGCGACCCCGTTGCCGCGGGTGGCGTGCAGCAGTGTCGGGCTGGGCTCGGCGGGACGGTGGTGGGAGGTCCCGGCCGGGCGGGACAGCAGCGTCGGGCCGACCCGCCCGCCGCCACGGGCGACCGACGAGAGCACGGTGGCGGCCTCGACCATGCCCGGGCGTTGCACGGGGTCCTCGCGCAGCAGGTCCCGCAGCACCGGGCCCAGCGGACCGGCCTGGCGGGGCGGGCCGAGATTTCCGGCCGCCGCGGCGTGCAGCACGGCGAGCTGGTTCTGCGTCGAGCCGTACGGCGAGCGTCCCTCGACGGCGGCGTAGAGCATGGCGCCGAGGGAGAACACGTCCGACGCGGCGGTCGGCTCCTGCCCCCGCGCCACCTCCGGCGCCAGGAAAGCGGGAGTGCCCGTCACCACCCCGGTCTGCGTCACCGTGACGTCCCCGGCGGCGCGGGAGATGCCGAAGTCGGTGATCTTCGCCGTACCGGCTGCGTCGAGCAGCACGTTGGCGGGCTTGACGTCCCGGTGGACGATGCCCGCGGCGTGCGCGGCCGCCAGCGCGAACGCGACCTGCCCGCCGATCACCGCGACCTCCACCGGCGGCAGCGCGCCACGCTCGGCGAGCACCGCGGCGAGACTGCGCCCGTCCAGGTACTCCAGCACGAGGCACGGCTGCCCCTCGTGCTCGGCGACGTCGAACACGAGGATGGCGTTCGGGTGCTGCAGCCGCGCGGCGATCCGCGCCTCGCGCAGCGTCCGCTGCCGCGCGTTCTCGGTCTCCGCGGCGGAGAGCCCGGGCTGCAGCACCACCTGCTTGACCGCGACCACCCGTTGCAGGCGCTCGTCGCGCGCACGCCAGACAACCCCCATGCCCCCGCTCCCGATGCGGTCGAGCACGCGGTAGTGGCCGGCGATCACCTGACCCGTGTCGATGGGAAGGTCACTCCTCGTCTGCGCATCGGAACTGCACCCTGCGCTCGCCTGCACGGACTGCCACAGCGTAGCGATCGAATCGCGTCCGGAGGGAATTCCGCTGCGGTGTGGCCGACCACTTTCTCCCGGCGAGAACCTTCCGTAACGCCTGATCACTATGCGTCGCCGGGGTGACCGGGCCGGACCGCGTCACGGGGTGCGCCCGACGGTCGCGGCCGTCTCGAGGTCCACCAGCGCATCCTCCAGGTGGGTCAGCAGGCGCTGCAGGCGCGGCACACTGCTGCGGCAGCCCGTCAGACCGAACTCGAGGTTGCCCGCGTAGGTGGTGACGGTGACGTTGAGCGCCTGGCCCTCGAGCGGCACCGACAGCGGGTACAGCCCTCGCAGCGGTGCGCCCTCCCAGTACAGCGGTCGCGGGGGACCCGGGATGTTGGAGATGATCAGGTTGAAGGGCGGCGGTGCGAAGCGCGTGCCGCCGGGCAGCATCGGCGTGAGCAGCGGGGCCACCATCGCCGCGCTCAGCGCCATGATCTGCAGCATGCTTCGGCCCTCGTAGGCGCGCTTGCCGTGGTCCATCGAGCTGCGGATGCGGGTGAACCGCTCGGCAGGGTCAGCGAGGTCTGTCCCGAGGTTGCACAGGATCACGCCGATGGCGTTGCCACCGTCGGAAGAGTCGCGGTCGGCGCGCAGCGACACGGGCACCATCGCGATCAGCGCGCGGTCCGGCAGCGCGTCGCGTTCCAGCAGGTACGCCCGCAGCGCGCCCGCGCTCATCCCGAGTACCACGTCGTTGACGGTCGCGCCGGTCGCGGCACACACCGCCCGGATGCGCTCCAGCGGCCACGACTGTGCGGCGAAGCGGCGCGCCCCGGTGATCGGGACGTTGAGCATGCTGCGCGGGGCCTGCAGCGGCAGCGCGACGGAGCTGTCCGCGATGCCCGCCCGCACGGCGGCCAGCGCGGCTGGACCGATGCCCAGGGCGTCGCCCACGGTCCTGGCGACGGTCCCCACCGTGCGCATCGGGGAGCCGGCGAGCTGCGCGAGGAGCTGCCACACCCCGGTGGCCTCCCGCGGCGGGCGGGCACCGAGCGCCCACATCGGCCGCATGTTCCGCGCGTCCGGGTCCTCGGACAGCGCGCGTTGCAGCAGCGCCAGCGCGGCCACGCCGTCGTTGACGGCGTGGTGCACCTTCGTGTAGACGGCGAAACGCCGCTTCTCGACGCCCTCGATGAGGTGGTACTCCCACAGCGGCCGGTGCCGGTCGAGCAGCGAGCCGTGCAGCCGCCCGACCAGTTCGAGGAGCTCCCGGATGCGTCTCGGCCGCGGCAGCGCGGAGAGCCGCACGTGGTACTCGAGGTCGAACTGCTCGTCGGTCGTCCACCCCCATTGCCCGAGAGTGCTCACCGATCGCTGCGGCCGGCGGCGGAACTTCGCGTCCACCTCGTCGGTGTCTGCGATGAGCCGCCGGTGCAGTTCGCCGAGGAAGTCCGGACCCGCGCCCTCGGGCAGGTCGTAGAGCTGCAAGCCCCCGACGTGCACCGGGTGCTCCCGCGTCTCGAGGAGCAGGAACAGCGAGTCCGTGATCGGCATCGGTCGCACGGCGGCACCTCCGTGGCCGAGAGCCTGCCGTCGACCGGGTCCGTTGTCCACGCGGGGCCCCGCGTGGGCGTGGCGGGCGCGCCGGGGGACGATCGGGGCCACCATGACCCTTCCGCTCACCGAGCAACTGCCCGGCACCGACAACGCCGACGACCTGTTCGACGCCTTCTCGACCTGGGCCGCCGCCCAGGGTCTCACGCTGTACCCGGCACAGGTCGAGGCCCTCATCGAGGTCGTGTCCGGGTCGAACGTGATCCTGTCCACACCGACCGGCTCAGGGAAGAGCCTGGTCGCCACCGGAGCACATTTCGCGGCGCTCGCCCGCGGGGTGCGGTCGTTCTACACCGCCCCGATCAAGGCGCTGGTATCCGAGAAGTTCTTCGCGCTGTGCGACGTCTTCGGCGCGGCGAAGGTCGGGATGATGACCGGCGACTCGGCGGTCAACGCCGGCGCGCCCATCATCTGCTGCACCGCGGAGGTGCTCGCGAACATCGCGCTGCGCGACGGGGCGGCTGCGGACGTCGGCCAGGTCGTCATGGACGAGTTCCACTTCTACGCCGACCCCGACCGCGGCTGGGCGTGGCAGGTGCCGCTGATCGAGCTGCCTGCGGTGCAGTTCGTGCTCATGTCCGCGACGCTGGGTGACGTCACGTTCTTCGAGTCCGACCTCACCCGGCGCACCGGGCGCTGCACCGCGGTGGTGCGGTCCGCGGATCGGCCCGTGCCGCTGCTGCACTCCTACGTCACGACGCCGCTGCACGAGACCCTCGAGGAGCTGCTGGCCACGCGGCAGGCGCCCGTGTACGTCGTGCACTTCACGCAGGCCTCCGCGATCGAGCGGGCGCAGGCGCTGATGAGCATCAACGTCTGCACCCGCGCGGAGAAGGACGCGATCGCGGAGCTCATCGGCTCGTTCCGCTTCGCCGCGGGGTTCGGCCGCACGCTGTCGCGCTTGGTGCGCCATGGCATCGGGGTGCACCACGCGGGGATGCTGCCGAAGTACCGCCGCCTCGTGGAGCGGCTCTCCCAGGCGGGCCTGATGAAGATCATCTGTGGGACGGACACGCTGGGGGTCGGGATCAACGTCCCGATCCGCACCGTGGTGTTCACCGCGCTCGCGAAGTACGACGGGGTGCGCACCCGCCACCTCAAGGCGCGCGAGTTCCACCAGATCGCGGGCCGCGCCGGGCGGGCGGGCTACGACACCGTGGGCACCGTCGTCGTGCAGGCGCCGGACCACGTCGTCGAGAACGAGAAGGCGCTCGCGAAAGCGGGAGACGACCCGAAGAAGCGGCGGCGCGTCGTGCGGAAGAAGGCGCCCGAAGGGTTCGTGTCGTGGAGCGAGCAGACGTTCGACCGGCTCGTCGCGGCGGAGCCGGAGCCGCTGACGTCCAGCTTCGCCGTCAGCCACTCGATGATTCTCAACGTCGTGAACCGTCGCGGTGACGCGTTCGCGGCGATGCGCCATCTGCTGGAGGACAACCACGAGGCGCGCCCGGCCCAGCTGCGGCACATCCGGCAGGCGATCCGGATCTTCCGCGGCCTGCGGACGGCCGGGGTGGTCGAGCGGCTCGACCCGCCGGACGCAGACGGGCGCACCATGCGGGTCACCGTCGACCTGCAGCTGGACTTCGCGCTGAACCAGCCGCTCTCGCCGTTCGCGCTCGCCGCGCTGTCGCTGCTCGACCAGGAGTCCCCGACGTACGCGCTCGACGCGCTGTCCGTCATCGAGTCCACGTTGGACGACCCGCGGCAGGTGCTGTCCGCGCAGCAGTACAAGGCCCGCGGCGAGGCTGTGGCGGCGATGAAGGCGGACGGAATCGACTACGACGAGCGGATGGAGCTGCTCGACGAGGTCACGTGGCCCAAGCCGCTCGCCGAGCTGCTCGAGGGCGCGTTCGAGACCTATCGGCGCGGGCACCCCTGGGTGGCCGACCACCGGCTCTCGCCGAAGTCCGTGGTGCGCGACATGGACGAACGGGCGATGACGTTCGTCGAGTACATCGGTTTCTACGGCCTCGCACGCTCCGAGGGGCTCGTGCTGCGCTACCTCGCCGACGCGTACAAGGCGCTGCGGCAGACGGTGCCCGACGAGGTCCGCACCGAGGAGCTCGCGGACCTCGGGGAGTGGCTCGGCGAGCTCGTGCGGCAGACCGACTCGAGCCTGCTGGACGAGTGGGAGCAGCTCGTGTCGCCCACGGGTCCCGTCCCGGTGGCTGCTCGTGACGAGCGGCCACCCGGGGTCACCACGAACCCGCGGGCGTTCCGGGTGCTGGTACGCAATGCGCTGTTCCGGCGGGTGGAGCTGGCTGCGCTGCGGCGCTGGGACGACCTCGGTGCGTTGGACGTGGCTGACGGCTGGGACGCCGTCGCGTGGTCCGTCGCGCTCGAGCCCTACTTCGCCGAGCACGCGGACATCGGCATGGGCCCGGACGCGCGAGGTCCGGCGCTGCTGCTGATCGACGCGCAGCCAGGGCGGTGGGCCGTGCGGCAGATCCTCGACGACCCCGCAGGCGATCACGACTGGGGCATCAGCGCCGTCGTCGACCTCGCCGAGTCCGACGAGGAGGGCGCCGCGGTCCTGCACGTCACGGCAGTGGACCGCTTCTGACGTCGCGGGTGGAGCACGGCGGCGGCGTTCGTCAGAGCAGCGACGGAGCGACCATGGTGAGCGCGGGCTGCGCCCCGTCGGCCATCGGGGCCACCACATCAGTCACCGGCTTCGCGACGGTCTTGACCACGGGTGCGGCGGTCCGCACCACGGGCGCCGCAGTCTCCACGAGCGGCGCGAGCGGCCCCGGGTCCGCTCTCCCGCTCGGAACGTCGGCACCATCCGGCACGTCGGCATCATCCGGCACGTCGGCACCACTCGGCAGCGGCACACCGACACCACCCGGCAGCTGCACGCCCGGACCGGCCGCACCGCCGACACCGAGCATCTCCGGAGCGGTCGAATCGCCCGGCACGAGGAGGCCGGCGGGACGGGTCGAGGGTGTCGGGTCGAGGGTTGACGGCGCACCAGCCACCGGCGACGCGCCGACCGATCGCACCACGCCCGAATCGCCCATCGACTGCCCCGCCTCGCGGATCGTCGTGATCATGCTGGCATTCACCGTCGAGTCGTGTGCCGCGGGCGAGGAACCGTGTGTGCTGTCAGCCCCGGGCGTGGTCTGCAGCAGCTCCGGCGCGGCGGTGACCGGCCCGAGCGCGCCGTCGCCGCTGACCGCCGCGGTCGCGACGACGAAGCCGACGCTCAGCAGCACACCGGCCGCGACGTCACGGGGCCGGACGGTGCGTGACCGCACCCCGGTGTCACCCGGAACGGTGAGCATCCGGTGCGCCGCGTGGCGCGCGTGATGCGAGCGCGGAGCACCCGAGGTCGGGGGGGCGACGACTCGGAACGGGGTGGGGGTGGGACGCGGGACCTGCGCCCACGCGATCACCACGTGCACCGGCGGGCCGGAGCCAGCGCCATGACGTTCCGTAGCCATATCAACCTTTCAAATAAATCTAATGGGTGGACTTCGTCGAACCCCCGCGGAAGGCTACAGCGGAAAACGGCGGACGCGAGACCCTCCCACTCCAATAGAGCAGTAACTACCGAGAGGAATGCGCCATTCAGACTCTCACGAGATGTGACGTGGACCGCGTCGCGCTGGGCCGATCGGCGGCGGCGGCGGTGCAAGGAATGTCCGGGTTGCGGGCGCCTCGCCTCGTCCCCTACCTGGGAAGCTGCTCATGAGGCCCTCGCTCGCCGATCTACAGGCCCGCCTGCCCGATCTCATGCTGCGCGACCAGCACCGGCTGCAGCGTCGCATCGCCGACGCGCGCAAGGCCGGCGACGACGAGGCCAGGCGCCGCAAGGCCGCTGCCATCGCGAGTGCGGTCGACGCCGCCGAGCAGCGGGTTACGCAGCGCCGGTCGGCGGTGCCGAAGATCCGCTACCCCGACGAGCTGCCCGTCAGCCTGCGCCGCGACGACATCGCCGCCGCGATCCGCGACCACCAGGTCGTGATCGTCGCAGGCGAGACCGGGTCCGGGAAGACCACCCAGCTGCCGAAGATCTGCCTCGAGCTCGGCCGCGGAGTGCGCGGGCTCATCGGCCACACCCAGCCGCGGCGCCTCGCTGCCCGGACGGTGGCGCAGCGGATCGCGGAGGAGCTCGATACCGACCTCGGTGACACGGTCGGCTGGAAGGTCCGGTTCACCGACCAGGTCGGCGACGACACGCTCGTCAAGCTGATGACCGACGGCATCCTGCTCGCCGAGATCTCCCACGACCGGATGTTGCGCCAGTACGACACCCTGATCATCGACGAGGCGCACGAGCGCAGCCTCAACGTCGACTTCCTGCTCGGGTACCTCAAGCAGCTGCTTCCCCGTCGCCCCGACCTCAAGATCATCATCACGTCCGCGACGATCGACCCGGCGCGGTTCGCGGCGCACTTCGGGGACGCGCCGGTGGTCGAGGTCTCCGGGCGCACGTACCCGGTCGAGGTTCGCTACCGCCCGATCATCGACGACACCGACCCGGACGCCGACTCCGATCGCGACCAGACCCAGGCGATCCTCGACGCCGTCGAGAAGCTCGGCCGCGAGGGACCCGGCGACGTGCTGGTGTTCCTGTCCGGCGAGCGGGAGATCCGTGACACGGCCGACGCGCTGCGCGGCACGGACCTGCGCGACACCGAGGTGCTCCCCCTCTTCGCCCGGCTGTCCTCGGCCGAGCAGCACCGGGTGTTCCAGCCCCACACCGGCCGTCGCGTCGTGCTCGCCACCAACGTCGCCGAGACGTCGCTGACCGTGCCCGGCATCCGCTATGTCGTCGACCCCGGCACCGCCCGTATCTCCCGCTACAGCACGCGACTGAAGGTGCAGCGGCTGCCCATCGAGCCGATCTCGCAGGCCTCGGCCAACCAGCGCAAGGGCCGGTGCGGCCGGACGTCCGACGGCATCTGCATCCGGCTCTACACCGAGGACGACTTCGACGCCCGGCCGGAGTTCACCGACCCCGAGATCCTGCGCACCAACCTCGCCTCGGTGATTCTCCAGATGACCGCACTCGACCTGCCACACGACAACCCGGGGGACATCGGAGCGTTCCCGTTCCTCGACCCCCCGGACCGCCGCCAGATCTCCGACGGCGTGGCGCTGCTGCACGAGCTCGGCGCGTTCGACCCGGCCGAGCCCGACCCGCGCAAGCGGTTGACGACCGCAGGCCGCACGCTGTCCCAGCTCCCCGTGGACCCCCGGCTCGCCCGGATGATCCTGGAGGCCGACCGCAACGGCTGCCTCGACGAGGTGCTGGTCATCGCGGCCGCGCTGGCCATCCAGGACCCTCGCGAGCGGCCGGCGGAGCATCAGCAGGCAGCGGACTGCCTGCACCGCCGGTTCGCCGACCCCACGTCGGACTTCCTCGCGCTGCTGAACCTGTGGCGCTACCTGGGAGAGCAGCAGCGCGAGCTGTCCTCCAGCCGGTTCCGCAAGCTCTGCCGGCAGGAGTTCCTGCATCACCTGCGGGTGCGCGAGTGGCAGGACCTGCACGGCCAGCTCCGCCAGGCCGCCCGCGGCGCCGGCATGGACCGCAGCAGCACCCCGGACGACCACCAGCGCATCCACACCTCGTTGCTGGCCGGCCTGCTCTCGCACATCGGGCTCCAGACCGGGGACAAGAACGACTACCAGGGCGCCCGGGGCGCACAGTTCGCCGTCTTCCCCGGCTCGGCGCTGTTCCGTAAGCCACCGCGCTGGGTGATGGCCGCGGAGCTGGTGGAGACCTCACGACTGTGGGGCCGGATCGCGGCCCGCATCGAGCCGGACTGGGCCGAACGCCTCGCGCCGCACCTCGTCAAACGGAGCTACAGCGAGCCGCACTGGTCCGCCAAGCGCGGCGCGGCTATGGCCTACGAGAAGGTCACCCTGTACGGCGTGCCGCTGGTCGTCTCGCGGCAGGTGACCTACGGCAGCCTCGACCCCGAGGTGAGCCGCGAGCTGTTCCTGCGCCACGCGCTCGTACAGGGTGAGTGGACGACCGACCACCGGTTCTTCCACCACAACCGGGCGCTGCTCTCCGACGTCGGAGAGCTCGAGGACCGCGCCCGCCGTCGCGACATCCTCGTCGACGACGAGACGTTGTTCGACTTCTACGACCAGCGCGTGGCCGCCGAGGTGGTGTCGGCGCAGCACTTCGACACCTGGTGGAAGCGGACCCGCCGCGCCGAGCCGGATCTGCTGACCTTCGACCCGGCGATGCTGGTCAACCCCGCCGCGGGGGACGTCAGCCGGCACGACTTCCCCGACACCTGGCGCTCCGACGGGCTCACCCTGCCGCTGTCCTACGCGTTCGAGCCCGGCACCGAGGCGGACGGCGTGACCGTCGACGTCCCGCTCCCGGTGCTGAACCAGGTCCGCGGCGACACCTTCAGCTGGCAGGTGCCAGGCCTGCGCGAGGAGCTGGTGACCGCGCTGCTGCGCTCACTGCCCAAGCCGCTGCGCCGCCATTTCGTGCCGGTCCCCGACCACGTCCGCGCCGCGCTGGACCGGATGAACCCCGGCGACGAGCCGCTGCTCGACGCCCTCGAGCGTGTGCTGCACGAGCTGCGCGGCGTGGACGTCCCCCGCGACGCCTGGCAGCTGGACCGCGTCCCGGAGCACCTGCGCACGACGTTCCGGGTGGTCGACGACCGGCAGCGGGTGCTCGCCGAGGGCAAGGACCTCGACGCGCTGCGCGAGCAGGTCCGCCCGCAGCTGCGGGCGACGCTCGCCGCGGCCGCGGGCGACCTGGAGCGCGGCGGGCTGCGGAGCTGGGACATCGGAACGCTGCCCCGCACCCACCGGCGCGGGGACGTGACCTCGTACCCGGCGCTGGCGGACGAGGGCGACAGCGTCGCGGTCCGGGTCTTCGGCACCCCGGCCGAGCAGGAGCGGGCTCACCGGCGGGGCGTCCGCAGGCTGCTGCTGCTCGACGTCGGCTCACCCGCGAAGCAGGTCGCGCGGGCCCTCGACGCGCAGGCGCGCCTCACGCTGCGCCTCAGCCCGCACGGCAGCCCCGCGGCGCTGCTCGACGACTGCGTCGCGTGCGCGGCCGACGAGCTGATCGCGGCCTGCGGCGGGCCGGCGTGGGACGAGGCCGGATACGCCCGGCTGCGGGAGACGACGCAGGCGCAGCTGACCCCGGTCACCACCGACGTCGTCGACCGCGTGCAGCGTGTGCTCGCCGCCACCCGCGATGTACAGGAGCGGCTCGCGGCGCTGCCGTCCCACGTCCCGGCCAGCGCCGTCGCGGACGTCCGGGCCCAGCTGGCCGCGCTGGTGCACCCTGGGTTCGTCGCCGGCACCGGGCGGGCGCAACTGCATCACCTGGTGCGGTACCTGCGGGGAATCGAGCGCCGCCTCGAGACGC
>JALYQB010000587.1 GCA_030856045.1 Actinomycetota bacterium | reverse complement strand
CGCCACCGCAGCAGCGCGAGCGAGTCCAGGTCGGTGACCGGCACGTGCAGCGTGTGCGTACCCGCCTGCTCGATGAAGTCATCGGGCGCGTCACGGCCGGGCAGCGGGTGCAGCGTCACCTCACCGGGGCGCGGGCCGAAGTCGGCGTCGAAGTCCGTCCCGCGGAATCGCGCGGCGAGCCCGCGCCGGACCGTCGGCTGCAGCGGCACCGGCGGGACGTTCCACCGGCCGGGACCGAGCAGGATCGGCGCCGTGCCGACCCACCCGATCTGCCGGTGCAGGTACGCCGCGATGCGCTGTTCGCCACCGCTGGAGTCGATGCGCCACAGCTCCGTGCCTGCGGGCAGCTCGAGCAGGTCCATCTGGTAGACGTTCCGGTCGAACGGGGAGTGGTACGGTGCCGGGTGGTGCGCGTAGAAGCGCAGCATGTGCAGCTCCGGTGTCACCGGCCAGCCGGGCACCCGGTCCAGCCCGTAGCGCTGCGCGAGGTCCGCCGACGACCCGCTCGGGACGTCCTCGAGCCGCGTCACGAACCCGGCGATGCGGTGCGCGTCGAAGCGCCCCGCCACGCTGACGTTGCCCAGCAGCAGGTCCACCAGCCCCGGCAGGACGACCTTCTGCATCGGGGTGTCCGGCGCCAGCTCCGGCATCCGCTCCACGGGTGGGCGCGGCGGCGGCGTATGGCGGGCGTGGGGTGAATCGGTGCGCGGTGGAGCGGAGGTGAAGACGTCGGCATCCATCGCCCGATCGGTCGTCATCCGCACCGTCCTCACGTTCGGCGTGCCCGGCCACCCAGGCCGGATGCTTCACAGAAAGTACTACGCCGCGCACGGACAGCGGCCCCGATCACGACGACATCCCTCGAAGGCGGTCTGCGACGCGCCCGAAGACCTCCGCCACGGTGGCCCGCTCCTCGGCGCTGAGCCGGTCGACGAGGTGCTCCCGCACCCCCTTGACGTGCGTCGGCGCCGCGTCCTCCAGCCGCGCGGCGCCCTTCGCCGTCAGCACGGCGAACACGCCGCGGGCGTCGCTGGAGCATCCCTCGCGCCGGACCAGCCCGTCGTTCACCATACGTCCCACCTGGTGGGACACACGACTCTTGGACGACGCGACGAGGCCGGCGAGCGAACTCATCCGGATGGCTCCCCCAGGCACCTCGGACAGCCGCACGAGCAGCTCGTAGTCGGCGAGGGCGAGGCCGTGGCGCTCCTGGAGATCACGGTGCAGCCGGTAGGTCAGGAGCGCGCTGCCGACGACGTAGGCGCGCCACGCCGCCATCTCGCTCTCGTCGAGCCACCGCGGCTGCTCCCCGCTCACCCCGTCCAGGCTAGTCCGATTCGGCAATCCCGCAGGTCGGCAGGCGTCAGAGCTCCCGGACGACGGTCTCCGCGGACAGCTCCCCGGGACGGGCGTGCCCGGACAGCGCCAGGGTCAGGTCGAGGTCGCCGAGCAGGCTGCGCAGCACGTGCGTCACGCCGCGCTCCCCCGCCAGCGCCAGCCCGTACACCCACGGCCTGCCCAGCAGCACGGCCTGCGCGCCGAGCGCCAGCGCGATGATCACATCTGCACCACACCTGATACCGGAGTCCAGCAGCACCGGCGCACGGCCGTCGACGGCGGCGACGACGTCGGGCAGGCAGTCCAGCGCCGCGCGTGCCCCGTCGACCTGCCGTCCGCCGTGGTTGGAGACGACCACCCCGTCGATGCCCGCGTCGAGGGCGCTGCGGGCGTCGTCCGGGTGGCAGATGCCCTTGAGCACGATCGGCAGCCGCGTCCACTCCCGCAGCTGCGTGAGATCCGACCATCCCAGGCCCGGATTGCCGAACAGCCCCACCCAAGTGAGGACGGCCCGCTGCAGTGCGTCCTGCGACTCCTCCGGCGGGCTCGGCAGCCGCGAGCGGAACACCGGGTCGGACAGGTAGTTCGCGAGGCCCTCGCCGCGCAGCAGCGGCAGGTGCCCGAGCTCCAGGTCACGCGGCCGCCACCCGAGCGCCCACGTGTCGAGCGTGACGACGAGTGCCTCGTACCCCGCCGCCTCGGCTCGCCGAACGAAGGACTCCGCGAGCTCCGGGTCCCGCGGCCAGTACAGCTGGAACCACCGGTGCGCGTCGGGGGCCGCCGCGGCGACGTCCTCGATCGACGTGGACGACACGGTCGACAGCACGCTCGGCAGGCCCAGCCCGCCCGCCGCGCGGGTAACGGCGCGCTCCCCGTCGGGGTGCACCTGGCCGAGCACCCCCACCGGCGCCGTGAGCACCGGGGCGGTCATCGAGGTGCCCAGCACGGTCGTCGCCAGGTCCCGCTCAGCGACCGCGCGCAGCATCCGCGGGACGATGCGCCACCGCGTGAACGCCTCGCGGTTGGCGGCCACGGTGCGTTCGCTGGACGCGCCGCCCGCGACGTACGCGAAGGCCTCCGCGGTCAGCACGCCGCGGGCCGCGTGCTCCAGCCCGTCGGCGGTCATCGGCAGCTCGGGGCGTTCGCCTGCCAGGCCGCGCAGGTAGACCTCGCTCTGCACATCACCGAAGTGCGCCATTGATCGGTGACCCTAGTGCCGCCGCCCGGAAGTTCGTCGGTGTATCGGCTCGCCCCGGCCCTGCACGGTCGTTCCCGCGGCTGCTCGCCGGCAGCGTGGTCGAGGGTGCGGTCGACAGCGCGGACGCAGGTGACTGCCTCGCCATGATCACCGTTTCGCGACCGTATGACCCGCTCAGCGGGTCATACGGTCGCGAAACGGTGATCACCGCAGGCGTGCCGGGGCAGCCCACCTCGGGCCCCGGGCGCGGTCCGCACCCCCAGGGGAGGCGATTCACGAAATGGCTCCACTTCGCGGATCGAGGAGTCGCGCACCCGAGAACCGGCTCCAGTTCGCGGTGCGGACGCTCGACGGCCGACAGGTGGGAGCGGTGCTCATCCCTCGGCGCGGTAGGCGGATACACCGACGAACTTGCAGGCAGGACCGCTAGCCACCATTTCCGGGTCGGGTCAGGTCCCTGCAACGCCGAGTACCGCGCGGCACTCGGCGTCGAAGCCGCTGACGTGCAGGGGCCATTCCGGACGAACGAACCGGCCCGCGTCGAGCCGGAACCGGACCTCGGTGGCGCGGTGACCCCTTCGGGTGCGGGTGATCGAGCCGTCACGGCGGTACCCGAGCGCCTCGCTCACTGCCGCCGAGGCCGGGTTGTCGGTGAACGCCCCGGACGTGGCGGTGGCGGCCCCGAGGTGGTCGAACGCGAAGAGGAGCACCGCGGCGCGTATCTGGGTGCCGTGGCCCTGGCGCTGGTGCGCGCGCCCGAGCCAGGAGCCGCTCGATACCTCCCGGGTGACGGCGAAGTTCTCGGCGGAGAGGCTCTGGGTGCCGATGACGGTGCCGGCGTGGCGCACGAGGAAGTGGATGCTCCATCTGCCGGGGGCGAGTGCCGCGCGCTGCGCCCAGTGATGCTGCATCGTGCCGCGGACCAGGTCGCCCGGTTCCTGATCGGTCCACGGGACGGCGAAGGGCATCTCCTCCGGCGGGTGGATGCCGCGGGCGGCCAGGGCGGCGAGCTCGCGCAGGCCGTCGTCGTCATCGGGCCGCAGGGTCTGTCGCGGGGTGCGCAGCTCGAGATGGTGCAGCGGCCACGGATCGGGTTCCACGCTGTGTGACGGTGACGGGCGCCGCCGCCGACAGCAAGCGGATCGCTTACCACGGAATGCGAAGTGGAGCCACTTTGCGGTTGCGAGGCCGCTCCGACTGCGAAGTGGCTCCACTTTGCGGTTGCCGGACCGCTCGGGGCGACTAACGTCGCCTGGCGTGCGCGCGATCACGATCACCGAGCCCGGCGAACCCGACGTCCTGGCGCTCGTCGACCAGCCCGAGCCACGTCCCGGCACCGGCGAGGTGCTGCTCGACGTCGTCGCGACCGCGGTCAACCGCGCCGACCTGCTGCAGCGCCAGGGGCACTACCCGCCGCCGCCCGGCGCGAGTGAGATCCTCGGGCTGGAGTGCTCCGGGCGGGTCGCGGAGCTCGGTGAGGGCGTGACCGACCTGCAGATCGGCGACGAGGTGTGCGCGCTGCTCGCGGGCGGCGGGTACGCGGAACGCGTCGCCGTGCCCGCGGGGCAGGTGATGCCCGTGCCGCCCGGGGTCGACCTCGTCACCGCAGGCGGGCTGCCCGAGGTCACGTGCACCGTCTGGTCGACGGTCGTGACGGGGGCCCGGCTCGCGGCGGGCGAGGTCTTCCTCGTGCACGGCGGATCGGGCGGGATCGGCACGCACGCGATCCAGGTCGGTGCCGCGCTCGGCGCGCACGTCGCGACCACCGCGTCGGCGACGGCCCTGCCGCAGTGCGCCGAGCTGGGCGCCCAGACCCTCATCGACTACCGCGAGCAGGACTTCGCCGAGATCCTGCAGGGGAAGGTCGACGTCGTCCTCGACAACATGGGCGCGAAGTACCTGCAGCGCAACATCACCGCGCTCGCGCCGGGTGGGCGCCTCGTCGTGATCGGGATGCAGGGCGGGTCGACCGCGGAGCTGGACCTCGGGTCCCTGCTCGTGAAGCGCGCCAGCGTGGCCGCCGCGGGGTTGCGCGGCAGGCCCGTCGACGGTCCCGGGAGCAAGTCGGAGATCTGCCGAGAGGTCACCCGCCTGCTGTGGCCGATGTTCGCGGACGGTCGGGTCCGCCCCGTCACGCACGCGACGCTGCCGCTCGCCGAGGCCGCCGAGGCGCACCGCATGATGGCGGCGGGCGGCCACCACGGCAAGATCGTCCTGATCGCCGGCGACTGACGGACACACGCCACCAAACCAGCGGACACGCGCCACCAAACCAGCGGACACGCGCCACCGGACTGCGCGACACGCGCGGGGTCAGGGGAGGGCTGCCACGGCGCGGACGAGCTGGTCCACCTCGCCCGCGGTCGTGTAGTGCGCGAGCCCGACGCGGACCGCGCCCCCCACCTCCCCGACCCCGAGTGCGGCGAGCAGGTCGTGCCGTCCGCTGTCGGCGAACGCGCACACGCCCGCCGCGGCGAGCTCGTCGACCACGTCGTCGGCCTTCATCCCCGCGACGGTGAACGCCGTGACCGGCACCCGCCGCATCGCGTCGCCGATCACCATCACGTCGCGCAGCCCGCGCAGCTCCGCCACCAGGTGTGACATCAGCCCTGCCTGGTACGACTTCACCGAGCCCAGCGACGTGGTGAGCCGCTCGCGCCGCGACCCGACGGCGGCGTCGTCGAGGTCGGCGAGGTAGTCGACGGACGCGACGAGCCCCGCGAGCATCGAGTACCCGTGCGGGCCCAGCTCGAGGCGCTCCGGGCCCGCGGCGTCCAGTTCCAGCGCCGCCGAGGGCAGCCGGTCGAGCAGCCGCGGGTCGCGGAACGCGAGCGCACCCACCGTCGGCCCGCCCCACGCGGTCGCGCACACCGCGATCACGTCCGCGCCCAGCGCCTCGATGTCGAGCGGGACGAACGGCGCCGCGCCCGTCGCGTCGACCACGAGCAGCGCCTCGGCGTCGCGGGTGTGCTCCGCGATCCGCGCGATCTCCGGCCGGGTGCCCACCGCCCTCGACGCTGCGGTGACCGCCACCAGCCGCGTCCGCCGCGACACCAGCTCGTCGTACTGCCACGCGGGCAGCTCGCAGGTCTCGATGTCGACCTCGGCCCACCGCACGGTCGCGCCGCTGCGATGGGCACCGCGGAGCCAGGGCGCGGTGTTCGTCGGTTCGTCGAGCCGGGATGCCACCACCTCGTCGCCGAGCAGCCAACCCTGGCTCACGGCGTCCGCGAAGCTTCGCAGCAGCACCGCCGTGCTCGGTCCGAGCACGACCCCGGCCGGGTCGCAGCCCAGCAGGTCGGCGACCGCGCGCCGCGCCGCGTCGACGATCGCCGTCCCCCGTTGCGACGAGGGGAACGTGCCACCGGGCCCGGACACCGGGGCGCGCATGGCCGTGGCCACCGCGGTCGCCACCTGGTCGGGCACCTGCATGCCCGCCTGCGCGTCGAGGTGCACCCACCCGTCACCGAGCGCGGGGAACAGGCCCCGCACCCTCGCGACGTCGAACGGCATGGCGACACCGTACGGAGAGACGCGTCACGGACGGAACGCGGTGGCCGTCCCGACTCGCCACCGCCCCGGCTCGGGGGCGAGGATGGGGACATGAGCCAACCCAGCGAGGACGAGGAGCAGCAGGTCGTGGTGATCGGTGGCGAGGCGCAGTCGCCGGGCGGCGACGTCGCCGACCTGGTGGAGGAGCCTGCCAAGGTCATGCGGATCGGCTCGATGATCAAGCAGCTGCTCGAGGAGGTCCGTGCCGCGCCGCTCGACGATGCGAGCCGCAACCGGCTCCGCGAGATCCACGCGTCCTCGATCCGGGAGCTCGAGCAGGGGCTCGCGCCGGAGCTGCGCGACGAGCTGGAGCGCCTCTCGCTGCCGTTCACCGAGGGCTCCACGCCGTCGGACGCGGAGCTGCGGATCGCGCACGCGCAGCTCGTCGGCTGGCTCGAGGGCCTCTTCCACGGCATCCAGACGACGCTGTTCGCACAGCAGATGGCGGCCAGAACCCAGCTCGAGCAGATGCGCCGCAGCCTTCCGGCGGGGTCGATGCCCGGCATGGGCCAGGCCGAGGGCGGTCGCGGGACGGGTCAGTACCTGTAGCCGCCGCCGGGGCGCGACACTGCGGTTCTAGGGCCGACGGTTCTAGGGCGGCGCTGGCGGTGCTCGCCGTCGGGGTGGCCGTGGCGTGGCGCTCGCTGGAGCTTGCCGTCTCCGCCGAGGGCGCCTGACCCGGGCGTCGCCCCCGCGGCGGTAGTGTCGAGCATCGTGGCCGACACCGTCGCACCCGCTGCCGCCGCGCGGGACGAGGCGCCGCCTGGGCCGGGCTCCCGGACCTGGGCGCGCGCCATCGGCGACCTCGGGGCAGGCTGGCACCACCGCAACCTGTGGGGCCACCTCGGCCTGCAGGACATCAAGCAGGGTTACCGCCGGTCGGTGCTCGGGCCGCTGTGGATCACCATCTCGATGGCGGCCACCGCCGTCGCGCTCGGGGTCCTCTACTCGGCGCTGTTCCAGCAGCCGCTCGCGGAGTTCCTGCCCTACGTGGCCACCGGCCTCATCGTCTGGCAGTTCATCGCGGGCTGCGTGAACGACGGGGTGCAGGTCTTCATCCGCAACGAGGGCCTCATCAAGCACCTGCCCTCGCCGCTGAGCGTGCACGTGTTCCGGCTCGTGTGGCACCAGCTGCTGCTGTTCGGCCACAACTTCGCCGTCTACGTCGTGCTGATCTCGATCTTCTGGCGACCGCTCGGCGTCGAGGTCGCGCTCGCGGTCCCCGCGCTGGCGCTGCTGGTGCTCAACGGCCTCTGGTTCGTGCTGGTCATCGGGGTGATCGCGACCCGGTACCGGGACATCCCGCCGCTGACGAGCAGCCTCGTGCAGCTGCTGTTCTTCATGACGCCGATCGTGTGGGTGTACGAGGACTTCGCCAACCACCCGGACCCGCGCATCGCCGAGCGGGCCAGGCTGGCCGAGCTCAACCCGTTCATGCACTTCGTGCAGATCATCCGCCAGCCGCTGCTCGGCCAGCCCATCGAGGTGCGGCACTGGCTGGTCGCCGGGGTCATCACCGCCCTCGGCTGGCTGTTGGCGCTGGTGGTGCTGCGCAACTACCGTGCCCGCGTCTCCTACTGGGTCTGAACAGCGAAAGCCAACGGGGAAACGGCCATGGTCTCCATCGACGTGCACGACGCCTGCGTCGACTTCCCGATCTTCGACGCGAAGACGCGGTCGCTGAAGGGGGCCGTCCTGGGCACGGTGAGCCGGGCGGGCGGCAAGATCGGCACCGGCTCGAAGGTCCCGATCATCGAGGCGCTGCGGGGCATCACCGTGTCACTGCGCCACGGCGACCGCGTCGGCCTCGTGGGGCACAACGGCGCGGGCAAGTCGACGCTGCTGCGGCTGCTCTCGGGCATCTACGAGCCGACCCGGGGCAGCTCCCGCATCGTCGGCAAGGTCGCGCCGGTGTTCGACCTCGGCGTCGGCATGGACCCGGAGATCTCCGGCTACGAGAACATCGTCATCCGGGGGCTGTTCCTCGGCATGACCCGTAAGCAGATGGAGGCGCGGACCGACGAGATCGCCGAGTTCACCGAGCTCGGGGACTACCTGTCGATGCCGCTGCGCACCTACTCCACGGGCATGCGGGTGCGGCTCGCGCTGGGCGTCGTCACGAGCATCGATCCGGAGATCCTGCTGCTCGACGAGGGCATCGGCGCGGTGGACGCGGAGTTCCTGGAGAAGGCCCGCGACCGGCTCAACGAGCTCGTGGAGCGCTCCGGGATCCTGGTGTTCGCGTCGCACTCCGACGAGTTCCTGCTGGAGCTCTGCAACACCGCGCTCTGGATGGACAAGGGTGAGATCCGCGAGCAGGGCGACCTGCGGACGGTGCTGACCCACTACAAGGGCAAAGACCCGTTCGCCGGGTTGAGCCAGGAGACGCTCACCCGCATCGGAGAGACCTCGTGACGCCGCTGCCCCCGGCTGCCGTGGTGGCCGTCGTGGTCACCCGCCACCGCCGCGACCTGCTCGCGAAGTCGCTCGCCGTCGTCGCCGAGCAGACCCGCCCGCCGGACCACCTGATCGTCGTGGACAACGGCCCGGACGACCCCGCGGCGTCGGTCGTCGCGGACTGCCCGCTGCCCTCGACGTACCTGCCGTCGCACCGCAACCTCGGCGGCGCGGGCGGGTTCGCGCTGGGGATGCTGCACGCGCTCGCCCTCGGTGCCCAGTGGGTCTGGCTGGGTGACGACGACGGCCGCCCGGCGGACTCCCACGTGCTCGAGACGCTGCTCGACGTCGCCCGCGAGCGCGACCTCGCGGTGGTGTCCCCCGTCGTGGTGAACATCGCCGACCCCAGCCGGCTCGCCTTCCCGCTGCGCCGCGGGCTCACCTGGAAACGCCGCCGCGACGAGTTGGGGACCGATTTCCTGCCCGGTATCGCCTCGTTCTTCAACGGTGCGCTGTTCCGCGCGTCGACCCTGGACGTGGTCGGCGTGCCGGACTACCGGCTGTTCTTCCGCGGCGACGAGGTGGAGGTGCACCGCCGCGTGGTGCGCTCCGGGCTGCCGTTCGGGACGTCGCTGCGGGCGGCCTACGCGCACCCCGACGGCTCGGCGGAGTTCAAGCCGATGCTCGGCGGGCGGTTCCACGCGCAGGACCCCGCGGACGACGTCAAGCGCTACTACACCTACCGCAACCGCGGCTACCTGCTGTCGCAGCCGGGGATGCGGAAGATCGGGCTGCTCGAGGTGTTCCGTTTCGGGCTGTACTTCCTCGGCACGAAACGCGACCCACGCGCCTTCCGGCAGTGGCTGCGGCTGGTGCGACTCGGCCGCGCGGAGCGGTTCTTCCGGCACCTCGGATAGCCTCCCCCGGTGCTGACCTCCGAGCGCGCCGCGACACCGCGGGCACCCGTCGAGGAATCCGGCCGCGACCGGACCCGGGACGCGGCTCCCCGCAGGCTCCGCTGGACCGCGACGGTGCTGGGGTTGCTGGGGGCGCTGTTCGCGCTCGCGGTACCGCTGCTGCCGGTGGTGCAGGAGACCGCGGTGATCAGCTGGCCGCAGGGCGGCGACGTCGCGCCGGTGAACGCCCCGCTCGCGGCGTTCGAGCCGCAGGAGCTCACCGCGACGATCCCGTGCGCCGCGGCAGGCGTACTCGACGCCCGCTCCGACGGCCCGGTCGCGCTGCTGTCCACGACGCCCCCCAGCTCGGCCGAGGGCAGCGCCGTCGGGATGGTCGTGCTCGTCGCGGACGGCACGCTCACCGTCACCAGCCAGGGCCAGGTGCTGGGCGGCACGCTGCTGTCGCCCGCGCCGTGCGACATCACGATCAGCTCCACCGCCGCGGCCACCGCGGCCACCGTCGGCGGGCGGGCGTTCGTGGATCGACAGCGCGACGTCCGGCCGCAGGTCACCGGCATCTACACCGCGCTGGAGAGCTTCGACCCGGTCGACGGGCTGGCCGTGACGATCACACCGGACACCCGCTTCCAGTCCACCCCCCACGCGGTCAAGATCGCCGCGATGGTGCTGGCGTTCGGCTGCGTGCTCGCGAGCCTCGCCCTGCTGCACAAGCTCGACCAGCGGATCGGCCGGCGCGCCCCGCGGCTGCTGCCGCCCCGCTGGTGGCTGCCGACCGGCCGCGACGCGGTCGTGATCGCGGTGCTCGCACTGTGGGTCGTCATCGGGGGCATCACCTCCGACGACGGCTACATCCTGACGATGATCCAGACGCGGGCCGACATGGGCTACATCGGCAACTACTACCGCTGGCTCAACGTGCCCGAGGCGCCGTTCGGCTGGCCCTACGAGCTGTACGCGCTGTGGGCGCAGTTCTCGACGACGCCGCCGTGGTTGCGCCTCCCGTCGTTCGGGATGGGGGTGCTCAGCTGGCTGCTCATCAGCCGGGAGGTGCTGCCCCGCCTCGGTCGCGAGGTGCGCCGCAGCCGCGCCGCGGGCTGGGCCGCCGCCGCCGTGTTCCTCGCGTTCTGGCTGCCCTACAACAACGGGCTGCGGCTCGAGCCCCTCGTCGCGATCGGCACGTTGCTCGCCCTGTGCGCCGTGGAGCGGGCGGTGGCGACCCGGCGGGTGACGCCGCTGGCACTGGGGCTGCTCGTCGCGGCGTTCACCGTGGCGGCGAGC
>JALYQB010000571.1 GCA_030856045.1 Actinomycetota bacterium | reverse complement strand
GGACGGGCAGTGCGCGAGGTGCTCCGCCGCCCGGTCGTGGGCGCCGGGACCGAGCTCCCCGTCGACGAACGCGACCACGGCGTCCACCGCGAGGTGCTGGCCTGCGTTCAGCCCGGCGAGCAGCCCGGACCAGCCGTGCGGCCACTCGGTCATCGGGTCGTCTCCTCCTCGGCGAGTGCGCGCCGCCACTCCAGCGCCGCGCGGAGCGCCTGCCTGCCGCGGTGAATGCGGCTGCGCACGGTGCCGAGCTTCACGCCCAGCGTGGCGCCGATCTCCTCGTAGGACAGGCCCTCCACGTCACACAGTACGACGGCTGCGCGGAACTCGGGAGCGAGCTCGTCCAGCGCCGCCTGGAGGTCCGGGTCCAGGTGGGTGTCGGAGTAGACCTGCTCCGGGCTTGGCCAGCCGCCGGGAAGCCGGTCGGTGTCGTCCGGCAGCCCCTCCATCCGCAGCCGGGAGCGCCGCCGCACCATGTCCAGGAACAGGTTCGTGGTGATGCGGTGCAACCAGCCCTCGAAGGTGCCTGGCTTGTAGGACGCGAGGCTCCGGAACACCCGGATGAAGGTCTCCTGCGTGAGATCCTCGGCATCGTGCGGGTTGCCGGAGAGCCGGTACGCGAGGCGGTAGACCCGGTCGGCGTGCTGGCGCACGACGTCGTCCCACGACGGCGGCGTCCAGCCCTGCTCGGCCCATGGCTCGTCGGCCCATAGCGCGTCGGCCCCTGGCTCGTCGACCCCTGGCGCGTCGACCCCTGGCGCGTCGACAGAGAGCCTGGGGCTCGGGTGCCCCTCGGGGGCGCTCCGGGCGGGACTCGGGTGGGTGGCCATCGGGTCGGTCAGTACCTCCGGTCGTGAGGAAGCGGCTCACCAGCCGCCCAGGTTCGTCCGTGTCAACGCCGGTGCGGTGCGCCGTGTTCCTCGCCGTCGTGTCTGTCGACGCTCACCGTCCCACCACGATGATGACGGCGCCGGGTGAGTGGGCGGTGAGAATGCCCTGAGAACACGCTGAGAGTCGACGTGCGGCGCGGCGTCCGCCATCCGGGGGGGTGGGCGGCGCTACGCTGCGGAGCGTGATGTCGACCGCGCGGGACCACGCGGAGGGCTTCGTCTCCGAGGACGAGGTGCTGCTCACCGCCCGGGAGCGCGGCAACGACCTCGGCTGCGTCCCGATCGGCCCCGGCAGCGGCGCTGCGCTGCGGTTCCTGGCGAGCGTGCTGTCGGCGCGGGCGGTCGTCGAGGTGGGGACGGGCGCGGGCATCAGTGGGCTGTGGCTGCTGCGCGGCATGGCGCCCGACGGCGTGCTGACCTCCATCGACGTCGAGCCCGAGCACCAGCGCGCCGCACGGCTGGCGTTCGCGGAGGGCGGTTTCCTCCCCGCACGCTACCGGCTGATCATGGGCCAGGCGCTCGACGTGCTGCCGCGGCTCACCGACGGCGGCTACGACCTCGTGTTCGTCGACGCCGCGAAGCCGGAGTACCCGGGCTACCTCGAGGCCGGGGTGAAGCTGCTGCGGCCCGGTGGGGTGATCGTCTTCGACGATGTCCTGTGGGGTGGCCGGGTAGGCGACCCGTCCCAGGGCAGCCATGCACAGCGCGCCCCCGCAACGGCGGCGCTGCGCCAGGTGACGAGCACGGTACGTGACGACGAGTCGCTGGTACCGATGTTGCTCCCGGTGGGCGACGGCCTGCTGGTAGCGCTCCGCGCCTGGTGAGCGATTGTGGTTGCGCTGGCGACAACAATCGCTCATCACGTCACTCGACGTGTGCGCCCTTGCCCAGCACGACGATGCCGCCGCCGCTCACGGTGTAGCGCTCGCGGTCCAGGCCGAGGTCGACCCCGACCTGTCCGCCGTCGGGCACCATGACGTTCTTGTCCAGGATCGCTCGGCGCACGACGGCGCCCTTGCCCACCCGCACGCCGGGCAGCAGGACGCTGCCCTCCACCAGGGCGCCGGCCTCCACGACGACGTCGGCCGAGAGCACCGAGTGCGACACCTCCGCGGCGGACACGATCGAGCCCGGCCCCACGATCGACTCCTGCGCGCTGCCGCCCTGCACGAACTTCGCCGGGGGCAGGGGTGGGATGGCGGTGCGGATCGGCCACAACCGGTTGTAGAGGTTGAACACCGGATGCACCGACGTCAGGTCGGTGTGCGCGTCGTAGTAGGAGTCGAGGGTCCCGACATCGCGCCAGTACCCGCAGTCGCGGTCGGTGGCACCGGGCACGACGTTGTCGGCGAAGTCGTAGACGGCCGCGTCGCCCGCGTCCACCAGCAGCGGGATGACGTCCGCGCCCATGTCGTGGTCCGAGCCGTGGTTCCCGGCGTCGGCGCGCAGCGCGGAGAGCAGCACGTCGGTGGAGAAGACGTAGTTGCCCATCGACGCGAAGGTCATCTCCGGATCGTCCGGCGTGTCGGGGGGTTCCGTGGGCTTCTCGAGGAACCGGGTGATCCGGCCCGAGGCGTCGGCGTCGATGCACCCGAAGGCCCGCGCCTGCGCTCGCGGCACCCGGATGCCTGCGACGGTCACGCCCGCGCCGGTGGCGATGTGCTGGTCCACCATCTGCGACGGGTCCATGCGGTACACGTGGTCCGCCCCGAACACGACGATGTATGCGGGGCGCTCGTCGTAGACCAGGTTCAGCGACTGGTAGATCGCGTCGGCGCTGCCGGTGTACCAGCGGGGCCCGAGGCGCTGCTGGGCCGGGACCGGGGTGATGTACTCGCCGAACATGTTGGACAGCCGCCACGTCGTCGAGATGTGGCGGTCGAGCGAGTGGGACTTGTACTGGGTCAGCACGCAGAGCCGCAGGTACCCGGCGTTCGCGAGGTTCGACAGGACGAAGTCGATGAGGCGGTAGTTGCCCCCGAAGGGCACCGCGGGCTTGGCCCGGTCGGCGGTCAGCGGCCACAGCCGCTTGCCCTCACCACCCGCGAGGACGATGCCGAGCACCTGCGGCTGCTGTCTCACGAGCCGGAGCCTAATGTGGCGCGCCGCGCCCGGCAGGGCACTCCGAGCGCCCGACGTCCGCTGTTCACCCCGCCGCTGTCGACGGACCCGGCCGATCCCATAGCGTTCACCGGTGCGCATCGCCGTACTGACCCGTGAGTACCCACCGGAGGTGTACGGCGGCGCCGGGGTCCATGTCGAGTCACTGGTGCGCCAGCTGCGCGCCGTGTGCGACGTCGACGTGCACTGCTTCGGGTCCCCCCGCGATGGCGCGCGCGCACACGTCACCGATCCCGTACTCGCGGGGGCGAACGCCGCGCTGCAGACGCTGTCGGTGGACCTCGCGATGGCCGACGCCGTGGCCGGTGCCGACCTCGTGCACTCCCACACGTGGTACGCGAACATGGCCGGGCACCTCGCGCGGACGCTGCACGGCGTGCCGCACGTCGTGACCGCGCACTCGCTGGAGCCGCGGCGGCCGTGGAAGGCCGAGCAGCTCGGTGGCGGGTACCGGGTGTCGTCGTGGGTCGAGCGGACGTCGTTCGAGCACGCCGACGCCGTGATCGCGGTGAGCGAGGGGATGCGCGCGGACGTGCTCGGCTGCTACCCGGCACTGCACCCGGCGCGGGTGCACGTGGTGCGCAACGGCATCGACACCGAGGCGTACCGGCCGGTGGACGGTGCGGCCGTGCTCACCGAGCTGGGCGCGGACCCGGCGCGGCCGGTGGTCGCGTTCGTCGGGCGGATCACCCGGCAGAAGGGCGTCGGCCACCTGGTCGCGGCCGCGCACGCGATGACCCCGGGCACCCAGCTGCTGCTGTGCGCGGGCGCAGCCGACACCCCGGCGATCGCGGCGGAGACGGCGGACGCCGTGGCGGCGCTCGCCGCGTCCCGCCCGGGGGTGGTGTGGGTGCGGGACATGCTGGCGCCGTCGGTCGTGCGGGCGGTGCTCTCCGCCGCGACCGTGTTCGTCTGCCCGTCGGTCTACGAACCGCTGGGGATCGTGAACCTCGAGGCCATGGCGTGCGGGACCGCGGTCGTCGCCTCCGACGTGGGCGGCATCCCGGAGGTCGTCGACCACGGCACCACCGGCCTGCTCGTGCCGTTCGACGAGCACGACCCCGCAGGGTTCGTCGCCGGCCTCGCGCAGCGGGTCAACGAGCTGCTCGCCGATCCCGCCCGCGCGGCCACGATGGGCGCCGCAGGCCGTGCGCGCGCCGTCGCCGAGTTCTCATGGCCTGCGGTCGCGCAGCGCACGATGGAGCTGTACCGCTCGGTACTCTCCTGACGAGCTCGCCCGCGCCGGGTCAGCTGCGCAGCGGGCTCGCGGTGGCGCGCCAGTTGACGGTGGGGCGCATGGCGGCGAGGTCGACGCGTTCCCGGTGGCGCTCGGCGACGGCGAACAGGGACTCGATGAGGGTGTCGGAGAGCAGGTGCGGCTGCAGGCCCAGCCCGACCAGCCCGGCGTGCACGACGTTGTAGTAGTGCTCCGCCTGCTCCACGCGCGGGTTGTCGAGGTACTCGATGTCGACGCCGCCGGGGTAGCTCGCCGAGATGGTCTTCGCGATGTCCGCGACCGACATCGACTCCGTCATCTGGTTGAACACCCGGAACTCACCGGCGTCGGCCGGGTTCTCGCACGCGAGGCGGATGCACTCCACGGTGTCCCGGATGTCGATCAGCCCGCGGGTCTGACCGCCCGTCCCGTACACGGTCAGCGGGAGCCCGAGCACGGCCTGGATGACGAACCGGTTCAGCACGGTCCCGAAGATCGCGTCGTAGTCGAACCGCGTCGCGAGCCGGTCGTCGCCCGCGGTCTGCTCGGTCCGCTGGCCGTACACCACGCCCTGGTTCAGGTCCGTGGCCCGCAGGCCCCAGATCCGGCAGGCGAACTCGATGTTGTGGCTGTCGTGCACCTTCGACAGGTGGTAGAAGGAGCCCGGCTTCTTCGGGAACAGCATCCGATCCGTGCGGCCCTTGTGCTCGACCTCGAGCCAGCCCTCCTCGATGTCGATGTTCGGCGTGCCGTACTCGCCCATCGTGCCGAGCTTGACGAGGTGGATCTCCCGGTCGACCTCGGCGATCGCGAACAGCACGTTGAGGTTGCCGACCACATTGTTGTACTGCGTGTAGACGGCGTGCTTGCGGTCGATCATCGAGTAGGGCGCGGCCCGCTGCTCCGCGTAGTGCACGACGGCGTCCGGCCGGAACGACCGCACGGCGTCGATCGTGAACTCCGCATCGCACAGGTCGCCGACGTAGAGGCCGAGCTGCTTGCCGGAGGCCTCGCGCCACACGTCGACCCGGCGGTGCAGCGGCTCGATCGGGACCAGGCTCCGCACCCCCAGCTCGTCGTCGTAGGAGCGACGCGCGAAGTTGTCCAGCACGGCGACGTCGTGGCCGCGGTCGGACAGGTGCAGGGCCGTGGGCCAGCCGAGATAACCATCGCCACCGAGTACGAGGATTCGCACCGTTCCTCCAGCCGTCGGGGTTCCTGCGGCGAGGAGTGTCCGGTTCCCTCCACGGAGGGCGTCCGCCGCGGGGAACCGGGCATGTCTGCTGTGTCCGATACCCAACCAGATCTGTCCTGCCCGCACCAACACACACCGCCGGAGGGTGTCTGCGACCATGGGGACGTGACGGTGCGCGCAGTGCGGGTGTTCTCCCGGTTCGCCGCGGGGTCGGCCGTCGCCACGGTGTGCAGTCAGGTCACGTTCGTGCTGCTCTTCGGCGTCCTCGGCGCCTCGGCGACGGTGTCCGGCGCGCTGGGGTTCGTGGCGGGCGCGATCCCTAACTTCGTCCTGCACCGCTGCTGGGCATGGCAGCGGGCGGGCCGCGTGGCGGTGCGCACCGAGCTCCTGCCCTACCTCGGGGTGATCACCTTCACCGGCCTGACCGCGACCGCGGCCACCGCAGGCGTCGACCGGCTGGTCGCGTCGGGCATCGACGACCACGCGCTGCGCACCGCCGTCCTGGCCGTGGCGTTCGGCGCGAGCTACCTGCTGCTCTTCGTGCTCAAGTTCCTGCTGCTGGACCGGCTGGTGTTCGGCGCCGCCGCGCGCCGCGAGGAGCGCTCCCGCCACCAGGTGCCGGCCATCACCCGCGCGTAACGCATCCCGTAGACCAGGTTGTTGCCCTTCTTGGTCTCCCCCGCAACCCTGGCCAGCATCGTCATCGGCTGCTCCCGCACCCGGTACCCGTGCGAGATCACCGAGACCAGCAGCTCGGACGCCTGGTACTGCGCCTGCTCCAGTGTGACGGCCCCGGTGACCTCGGCCGTCATCGCGCGGAAGCCGAACGACGTGTCGGTCAGCCGCCTGCCGGTGAGGACGCTCGCGAGCGCCGCGAAGACGTGCACTCCCAGATGGCGCACCGGGTCGGTGGTCTGCCGGCTGCCGAGCACCCGGGACCCCGTGACGAAGTCCGCCTCGTCGGCCAGCAGCGGGCCGAGCAGCAGCGCCAGCTCGTCGGTGTCGTACTGACCGTCGGCGTCGGTGGTGACGATGTAGTCAGCGCCGCCGTGGCGCGCCAGCGCGTAGCCGAGCCGCAGCGCCGCGCCCTGCCCGCGGTTGGTGACCGCCTCGCAGACGCGGGCGCCGTGGGCGCGGGCGACCTCGGCGGTGGCGTCGGTGCAGCCGTCGACGACGACGAGCGTGTCGACGGGCAGCCCGGCGCACGCGGACGGGACCGCGTCGAGCACGGCACCGATGCCGTCCTCCTCGTTGTAGGCCGCGATCACCACCACGACGGGCGCGAACCGCGGCTCGCCCTCCTCTCGCACGAAGGCCCGCACGGACGCCGTGTCGACCTCGTCCGGGTAGGGCGGCAGCGGCGGGCGCAGCTTCAATCGCGGGCCGGGACGTCGCAGCGGGCCCGCGAACGCGGTGATCCCCAGCACGCCTGCCATCGGCAGCAGGACGAGGCCGGGCAGCTGGTAGCGCCACGAGAACTCGAACGCGGCCGCGGTGAGCAGGATCGTCCCGCCCAGCCCGGACACCAGCAGGCTCGCCGCGCGGATGCCGGAGCGGCGTGCCCGCCCGAGCCCGACGCCGCCGGCCGCACCGACGAGCAACGCCACCCCGAGCAGCGTGCCCGGCGTGTATCCGACGCTGAGCTGATAGCCCCGCAGGAACTGCGCGAGCGGCCCGTACGCCCCGACCGGGACGTCACCGTGCTGCAGTGCCTCGGCGCGGGTGAGCATCTCGTTGATGAAGTACGGGTACGACGCTTCGAAGTGCCAGCGGTCCAGCGGGACGTCGCCCTCGGAGTCGACGCGGATCGGCCGGAAGCCCTTGAGGAGGTCGACGGTGATCGCGACGGCGACGTCGAGCGGCTGGTTCAGGACGACCTGGCGTGCGAAGTCGCTCTGCACCTGCCCCATCGACTGGCTCTCGGGGAGCTGCACCCGCTTCGGCTGGGCGCTGAAGGAGTGCGTGTACCAGTCGACGCCGTTGCGCTCGTCCCGCGGCTCCTTCGGGCAGATGATCCGCTCCCAGCTGCCGGGCGCGATCTGCGTGCAGTCCGCGACCACCGCGGTGCGGCCGTAGAGGACCCCGGTGCCGGCGCCGGTCAGCCCCCAGGAGCCGGTGTCGAGCCGGTAGTAGCCGAGGTAGGACGCCATCACCACGGCGAACCCCGCCGTCATCGCCCCGGCCCGCAGCCCGATCTGCCGCCAGCCCTCGCGGGTCCCCCACCGCGATCCCGCGACGATCAGATACGCGACGGCCGGGACGAGCATCGTGATGCCGACGACGCGCACGATCACCGCGAACCCGATCAGCAGCCCGGCGACCGCGGCGTGGCCCGGCGAGGGCTGGCCGCGCCAGGTCAGGACCGCGACGATGCCGAGCAGCAGCGCCTGGAACCAGACGTCGGACATGATGTTGTGCTCGATCTGGAACTGGTAGGCGTCCAGCAGCACGGGCGCGGTCGCGAGCCCGGCCAGCCAGCGCCGCGCCCCGTGGCGCAGCAGCAGCCGATAGATCGCCAGCGCCATCGCGAGGCCGAGCAGGTGCTGCACGAGCACCACGAACCGCAGGTCCCCGATCGCGAGCAACGGCGTCAGGATCAACTCGTAGCCGATCGGACTCAACCCGTCGGGGCGCAGGAACCGCACGTTGTCCAGGTAGCGGAAGGAGTCGATGTACAGGATCGCAGGCGAGTACGCGACGACGGTGAGCGCGCGCAGCACCACACCGGCGAGCAGCAGGACCGAGAGCACCCAGTGCCGCCGCACCACCGCAGCCCAGCGCCGCGCTCTCGGGACCGGTGCCGGCGCGTCCTCGGTGGTGGGGGGCGCCAGCACGTCGGTCACATCGGTCACCGCGCAGCGGCTGTCGAGCGCGCGGAGAAGTCCTTCCACACCGTCGCCAGGCCGTCGGTGAGCGACACGGCCGGGCGGTACCCGAGGTCGGCGCGGGCGCGCGAGACGTCGACGATCACCGCGGGCATCTCGCCCGGCTTCGCAGGCACGTGCTCGGCGGGCAGCGCGCACCCGGTGACGGCGCGGACGGCCTCGACGAGCTCCAGCACCGTCACCGACTCCCCCGCGCCGATGATCGCGGTGCCGGTGTAGCGGCGGTCCCACGCCGAGGTGATGGCAGCGACCACGTCGTCGACGTGCACGAGGTCACGACGCTGCAACCCGTCGCCGTACACGGAGACCGTCTCGCCGGTCAGCGCGGCGCGCATCAGCCGTGGGACGAAGCTGTCCTTGTGCGTCATGCCGGGGCCGTAGATGTTGGTGAACCGCAGCGCGCAGGCCGCCATGCCGTACGCACCGGCGTAGCCGGACAACAGCATCTCGCACGCCGCCTTGGTGGCGCCGTACGGTGTGAGTGGCCGCAACGGGGCGGTCTCGTCGACGCGTGCGTGGCCGACGTCGCCCACCACGGCGTTGGTCGACGCCAGAATGAACCGGTCGATGCCGCGGGTGCGGCACTCCTCCAGGAGATTCCCGGTGACCTCGACGTTCATCCGGACGGTGTCCGCCGGGGCATCGATCGAGCGCAGCACCGAGGTGATCGCGGCGAGGTGCACCACCCCGGCTACGTCACCGTCGAGCGCGAGGTCGCGCACTCCCGGGTCGGTCAGCTCGCCGACGACCGTCGGGACGTCCCCGTGCTCGGTGCGGTCCACGACGGACACGTCCTGACCGCGCGCCCGTAACGCCGCGACCAGCGCACGACCGACGAAGCCGGAGCCACCGGTGATCACCACCCGGCCGTCGGGAGCGGTCCGGGCAGCGGCGTCAGGTCGACTGGTCATCTCCCGTGCAGCCTAACCGGTGAGGCCCGCGACGACCTCGACGAGGGTTCGCGCCGAGAAGCCCGTGGCACCCGCGCCGACCTCGTCGTAGTCGGCCTCCGCGCGGGCCGGGCCTGCGATGTCGAGGTGTGCCCACGGCAGCCCGCCGGTGAACTCGCGGAGATACAGCGCCGCCGTGATCGCGCCAGGGCCGGGCGGCGCCTGGCGCAGGTCCGCGATCTCGGAGCGCACCGCGGCCGCGTGGTCGGCGAGCAGCGGCATCGGCCACCACGCCTCACCGACCGCCTCCCCCGCCGCCGTGACCCGCGCCGCGAGGGCGGGCTCGGTGGCGAAGACGGCGCCGGTGCGCAGGCCGAGCGAGACCTTCATCGAGCCGGTGAGGGTGGCGACGTCGACGAGGGTGGTCGGACGCAGCCTGCGGACGGCGTACGCGAGGGCGTCGGCGAGGACGAGGCGGCCCTCGGCGTCGGTGTTGGTGACCTCGGTGGTGGTGCCGTCGACGTGGCGGACGATGTCGCCCGGCCGATAGGCCGACCCGGAGACGGAGTTCTCCGCGCACGGCACGAGCCCGGTCACCTTCAGCGCCAGCCCGAGCTGCGCCACCGCGATCATCGCGGCGATCACCGCGGCGCCGCCCGACATGTCGGTGCGCATGAGGTGCATCCCGTCGGCAGGCTTGATCGAGATGCCGCCGGTGTCGAAGGTGACGCCCTTGCCGACGAGCACGAGGTGCTCGCCGGATGCTCCGCCGCGCGGCGACCACGCCAGCTCCAGCAGCCGCGGGGGGCGCGACGACCCGCCGCCGACGGCGAGCACCCCGCCGAACCCGCCCGCGGCC